>JACRIP010000709.1 GCA_016220045.1 Planctomycetota bacterium | reverse complement strand
GCAGGGATGGAAGGCCATCGGGCGTTGCTCCGGGACGCGGGTGCGGGTGCCGGGTGCGCGGCGGACGCGGACGGTGAGGGATTTTACCAAACCGCGCCCGCGCAGGGGAACGATCGGGTGCAGGTCCGTATCTGCGCAGTTCGCGTAGGGGCGCGTCGAGACGCGCCCCTACGGCGCAGGCCACCGCCGGGATGAAGCCGCCGCGGCCTTCGGCAGGCCGAGCGCGAGGTGCGGTTCGGCCCAAACCGGTTCGCATTCGCGAGCGGCAGGATCCGCGGCACGCTGGGTTCGCAGGCAGGCGGTGGATCGCCATCCTCGCCTCCGGCGCGGCGTGCCGGGCCGTGGGCGCACGTCGGCGGGCACGGTGCCTCGGGGCGAGCGGACCCGGCATACGCGGTCCCACGTAGGGGCGCGTCACGACGCGCCCCTACGGCCAGCTCAGGAGAACGAGGATGCGGCCAGGTGCACGCACGGACATGCCCCCGGAACGCTCGGGTGCAGGTCCGGCAGTGGGCGACGACGACTGAACCAGAGAGGCACGGATCGGGCCGAGCCCGAAACCCAGGCGGTCGCCGCGCGACGTCGCGATGGCGTGATTGGGTGATTGCCGTCCGCAGCAGCGAGCGCCGAGAGGCTTGGCGGAAAAAGGAGCTTTGCCACTGCTGTGGCACAGGGCGGCGGCCACCGCACCCGTGCCCCCGCGCTAGCGCACGCCGAGGCGGGCGCGGGAGGTGCGGGCGGCGTGGCGCACGGCGGCGAGGTCCTGGTCGACCGCCCGGTTCAATACGGCGATCGCCTGGGGATCGCCCGCGGGCGCGGCGGCGAGCGCGCGCACGGCGGCGAGTCGTACCCAGGGGTCGGAGTCGTCGCTCGCCGCGAGGACGGTCGCGAGCGCGCCGGCGGGAGCGAGCGCCATTTCGCCGAGGATGGCCACCGCGGCCGCCCGCGCCGCCGCCGGGCGACAGGCGGTCGCGAGGCCGACCAGCTCCGGGCCGAGGCCGGGCTCGGCGGCGTCGATCTGGGCGACGGCCCACCGCGCCCAGAGGCGCAGGCTGGAATTCGACGGCGGAATCGATTTGCGCGCGTAGAGTCGCAGCCGCGGCAGTGCGGCGCGCGCCGCCGGCCCGGCGCACGCCAGGGCACGCATCATCGTTTCCCGATCTTCCTCGGCGTAGCCCGGGGAGGGGAGATCGAAGCCCGCCGCGAGCGCGGCGAAGTCCGTGGGCGAAACGCGGCGGAGCGCGGCGAAAGCGGACTCCCATGGAAGGGTCTCGTCGCGCGGGGTGGAGATGCGGAATCGGCTTCGGAGCCGGAGCGGATTCTCGCCGACCCACATCGGCTCATCGGCGCAGCGGGCGATCACTCTGCGGTAGAAGCTTTGGTACTGCCACGCATAGCCGTGGACCAGGTTCCGGACCGCCCGCTTCAGGGCGGGTACGACGACGTCGGCGGGGGTCGCGAGGTCGGCGAGCGCCGTGGCCGCCGCGCTGCGTTCCTCCCAGCTCCGGCCGCGTTCGAGTGCCGCCACGAGGTGGGGAAGGGCGGCGGGGGAGCGCTCGCCCGCCGCTACGCGCACGATCCAGCCCCAGCGGACGACCGACGGACTCCACGGCCGAGCGGTCTGGGCGAGTTCGCGCCCGACGTCGGCGGCATCGGCGCCCAGGAGCACCAGGCTGGCGCCGGCTGCAGCGCGGACCTCTTCCGGTGAATCCCGGATCGCCGACGCGAGCGCCCCGAGGCAGGTCGCGTCCGCCACGCCGATGTGGCCGAGGGCGCGCATGGCGGCGGCGGCGACCTGCGGCACGCCCGCGTCCAGCAGGCGCGCCAGGCGGGGGATGGCGGAGCGGGCGCGCGGGCCGATCTCGCCGAGTGCCGTGGCTGCCGCGGCCGCGACCCCGGGAGACTCGTGGTCGAGCGCCGCGATCAGGTCCGCCGCCGCCCGCGCCGCCGCCGGGCCGTAGGTTCCCAAGGCCTCCGCCGCGCGACGCCGGGCGCTGGCCCGATCGCCGCGCAGGTGTCCGAGCAAGGCCTCCATGCCGGTCAGGTCGCGGCGATCGATGCGGCCGATGGCGTCTACGGCGAGTCCCGGGCTCCACGGGTACCACAATGCGGTGCGCAGGGCCAACGCAGGCGTCTGGTCCGTCGCCGCGGCGCCCGCCTCCGCGAGCAGGATGATCGCCGCGCTTTGGATCGGATCGCGATTGCAGCCCAACTCCCGCCGCGCGAGCGCGAGCGCGCGCGGATCGCCGGGCGCCAGCGCGGCGAGGGCCAGCAGGCGGGAGCGACGCACGAGATCGTCGGACGAATTCCCGCCGGGAATCCGCGGCGCGCCCGTGACTCCGGCCGGGCCGGGGGAGGCGTCGAGCGTGGTAGGGTCGATGCCGCAGATCGCCGTCACGATCGCCGGCAGGCGCCCGGGCTCGGCCGGTCCGATGGCGCCCAGGGCCTCGACGGCCAGCGCCACCGCCACTCCGTCCGCATCCGTTCCGATGCGCGCCAGGAGCGTCGGAGTCGTGGGGGCGGCCTCGTCACCCAGGTCGCGCAAGGCGCCCAGGGCGCCGCGGCGTACCGCGACGTCGGGGTCGCCGGTGGCCTGCGTGAGGAAGTCGAGCACCTCGGCGTTGGCCGGAGCGATCTTCCCCAACTCCCGAACCGCGGCGGTGTGCGCCGGCTGCGCCGGGTCGCGGGCCAGGGCGAGCAGGCCTTCCCAGAGTCCCGGGATCGTGGCCTGGGTCCATGAGAACGGACTGGACCAGCTCGACCCCTTACCGTCGGTCGTCGGGTCCCCGACCCGGTGGAGGAGCAGCGGTACCAGGGGACCCGCGGCGGGTCCGAGCTCAAGCGCCGTCGCGAGGTCGTTGCACGATCGGTCGGCATCGAAGGCGGCGAGGTCCGCCGCAAGCACGCGCAGTACTTCGGGGTCGCCGGGCGCGAAGTGGGCCAGGGCTCCGACCACTCCTGCACGCGTCTGTCCCTCCGTCCGGCGGCAGAGCGCGCGGAGCGGTTCGAGGACTTCCGCCGGGTCCACATCCCAATTCGCGAGGGCGGCGGCTGCCGCCGCCGCGACCTCGTCGCGCTCCTCCGTGCCCAGCGCCGCGATGAGGATGGGGACGGCCCCCTCCGCCGTTCGGCCAAAGTAGGTGAGTGCGGAAATGGCGGCGGCGTGCGCGGGCGCCTGCCGGTCGCGGGCCGCCGCCAGCAGGGCGGGAACCGGGTCCGCCTCTCCGCGTCCGATGGCGCCCAGGGCGAGTCCCGCAATCCAATGAGGTGGGTCCTGCGGCCGAGCGAGCACCTCCAGAAGCTGGGGGACCGCGCGGTCCGCCGCAATGGAGAGATGCAGCAAACCCTGGATGGCGGCACTGCCGACCTTCTCGTCTGCGTCCAGGACGCCGCGTGCCAGCGCCGGAACGTCCCCTTCGGAGCAGGAGCCGGTCGACCACAACAGTTGAAACGCCTGCGCACGCACCGCCGGATGCTGGTCCTGCATGCAGGCATGCACGGTCGCGCGCTCGGAGCGGGTGAGCAGATCGCGCTCCTGGGCTGCGATGCGCGACAAGCTCCAGGCATGCTTGAAGCTCATGGCCAGCCCGCCCAAGAAGATGCAGAGCGCCAGCCCCAGGCAGCCTGCGACCAGCCACGCCAGCCGCCGAACCACGCGCGCCATCGAGGGGCCCCCGAATTTCGCGAACACGCACTTCCCCGGCGCGACCGCGCGCGCCCGCACTTGCCCGTTCCGGCGCCGCTACCGCGGCTGCGGCTCCGTCGCCACCGTCAGCGCGCGCTCCACCGAGAAGGCCGCGGTCTCCTGGTCCGGCTCGCGCAGCGAGAGCCGAAAACGCAGACGATAATCGCTCCCCGTGCCGCTTTGTTTTTCGCCCTCGACTTCCAAGCGGAGCGCGGGCGTGGCGCCCCAATCCGAGGTGAACTCCAGGACTCCCCGGCACGCTTCCCGAATCCGCTCCTCCATCCCGCTCGCCTCGATCCGCAGTGCCGAGCGGTTGACCAGCTCCAGGCTGTACCGGACGGGGCGGCGCTTCACCTCCGGCTGCGGTTCCTCCCCGAGGAACTCCACCTCCGGGTCGGCCTCGCCCTCCACTCGGGTGCGCGCGGCGGCCGGATGCGGCGGCGGAGCCAGGAGCGCGGCGAGCTCCGTCCCCATCCCTGCCACCTCGTCGAGGAGCCCCGGCGTCGCGACGCAGCGCTCGCACGCTTCGACGTAGTGCGGCCGGCCGCCGCGCGCACCGCTCAGGATCCAGTTGGTCGCGCAGGTCCGGCAGTGCTGCTGCGGGCCATCGAAGGAAACCCGCCCCACCACCCCCGTCGCGCCGAGCACACCCCATACGGTAAAAGCCGCACCGATCAGCGGGAACAGCAGCGACTGGATGACCGCCCGCCCCGAGGGCCGAACCGGCAGCCGATCCTCCGGCGCGCGCGGAAACGCCCAGTTCAGGATCAGCGGGCTGAAAATCGCCGAGAGGCCGAGCAGCGCGGGACCGAAGACCAGGAGTGAGTTTTCCTCCCCGACATGCTTCGCGTCCAGCACCACGGCCGCCGCCAGGCACACGACGCCCAGGCCGAACGAAAGGGCATAGTTCATCCCGGGCGATCTCCGGCAAATGGGGGAGGGAATCCATCGGTTGGGGGCGTTGACATACCGAACGGAGCGGTGGCCGTCAAGAAGAAGCCGCGGGCGGCGGTCACTTCTCCGCCCGCCGCAGCGCCTCCGCCGCCGGCCGCGCCGATGGGTCATCCGGGAAATCCCGGATCACCCGCCCGAGCACCGCCCGCGCCTCCGCGGCCTTGCCGTCGCGCAGCAGGATCAGGCCTTCCCAGTAGAGCACTTCGGGCAGCCGCCGGCTCGCCGGATACTCGCGCGCGAAGCGCTCCGCCGCCGCCGTCGCCGCCTCCGCGCGCCCCGCGCGCATCAGCTCGGCATAGACCACCAGCGCCGCCGCCGTCTCCCGGTCGCCCGGCGCCCCGGCCGGCGCCAGCGTCAGCACCCGCTCGTACTCCGCCGCCGCCCGCTCCCACGCCCGCTGCTTGAAATAGGCGTCGGCCAGCGCCTTTCCCCGCGCGCTCTCCAGCGGCGCCGCGCGCGCCGCCTCCTCCAGCCCGCGCGTGCGCGCGCACTCGCGCGTCGCCGCCCCCAGGATCTCCAGGAGGTCCTGCGCCACGATCAGCGGCCCGACGCGGCGCGCCAGCAGCCCCCCCGCCGGCGAAAAACACAGAATCTCGGGCATGTCCCGTACCTGCCAGAGCCGCACCAGCTCCGGCCGCAGATCCGAATCCACCCGCACCGGCACGAACTCCGCCGCCGCCTTCACCACTTCCGCTTCCAACAGCAGACTGCTGTTGACCCGGCGGCAGTTGGGTCACCACTCGGACATCACCTCGACCAGCAGGCAGCGATCGGCCGCGCGCGCGGCGGCGCCCGCCGCCTCGTAGTCGCTGCCCCAGGGAATGCCGGCCGCCGCGGCCCCCCCCTCCGCCGCCGCGGCCGACGCGGCGCCGCCCGCTTCGCCGACGATTTCGGCGGTGCCGCGCACGGCGCCCTCCGGCGGCGTGACCACGACGCGGACGGTCCGCCCCGCCGGCCCGCGCACGGTGACATGGTTGCGGTGCGACTGGAAGAAGTCCCCGGAGCCGACGCGCGAGGTCGGGCGATAGAGCTCGACCGGCGTCGCCGTTGCCGCCGCCGCCGCGTCGGGCGCCGGGGCGGGTGCGCCCGCGATCGACCACGCGAGCTCGGGCACCCACAGCCGATGGCCCGCGGCATCGACCGGCGTCGCCACCAGCCCGACCTCGGCGCCGATGCGCGCCACGGTGCGCGCCGGCTCGACCGCAAGGCGCGCGAGCGGGCCGATCACGCGGATCGTCAGGGTCGCGGCCGGACCTTCAGGCAGGTCCCGGAGGTGGGCGGTCAGCAAGACGTCGCCCGGCTGCGCGCCCGCGCGGATGATCGGGGGGTCGCCCGGGTCGTCGATCGCCAGCCCCTCTGCCGCGCGCCACGCGATCGCGCCGCGGCAGCGCCGACCTTGGGCGTCGAGTGCGAGCGCGAGCAGCCCTTGGGAAAGGAGCGGCGCGCCCGCCGCCACGCTCGGCGCCGTGCGCTCGCCATCGACCGCGGTCCGGCCCAGGTAGGCCGCGATCACCCGCGCCGGCGGGCCGTCAGTGGCCGCCGCCGCGCCGCCCGCTTCGCCGGGCGCGGGCGGCGCGCCCGGCACAGCGGGCGCCAGGTCCGCCAGCCGGGCGGACGCCAGCAGCGTCAGGTCCGCGTCCCGGCGCGCGCGGGCGACGCGCACCAGCAGGCGCCACGCGGCCGGATCGTCGCCGCAGGCCTCCAGCGCCTGCGCGAGCCCGATCAGCGCACGGTCGGCGTCCCCGGCCGCCAGCGCACTCCCGGCGCGCTCTACCCGCCTCCGATACTCCGGCGGCGCCGCACCGGCCCCGGCCCCCTCCTGCGCGGTGGCTGGGACGAAGGGCAGGGCCCCCAGGATGCCGATCAGGGTTGCGAAAAACAAGGATCGGTGCATGGCGAAACTCCGAGCGGGAGGTGGCGCTTGACCGCGGCAGCATACCACGCGCGGGCGGGCCGATGCCAAGGGTGCATGTCCGTTCTTGCATCTCGAGCGTGTCGGCCATGCGCTTCGAAACCGCTGCCTCCGTCGTACTCGTAGCTCGTACTCGTACTCGTACTCGTACGCCCAGGGCATTCGAGTGCGAGTTCGAGCTACGAGTAAGACGGAGGGCAGTTAGCGGATGCGTGGGGGCGATGCGGTCGAGATGCAGGCCCGGACATGCACCCCGACGCCAAACCTCCTTTGACCGCAGCGCGCCGGCCTGATACCATGTCGCCGTCGGCGCCCTGTGGGCCGGCCGCCACCCTTCACCCACCCACCCAATCCAGGAGGGGCACATGTCCGCCCGAATTCCGCTGACCAACCTCCAGGCGGGCGCCTTCCAGCACCCCACCGATGTCGCGGCCCTCGAAGTCGTCCGCGGCGTCCCCTTCATCAACTTCGCCATGCGCAAGATGATGGAGTACGGGTTCGAGCGCCTGGTGCGCATGCAGTGCATGGCCGACACGGTCAAGGTCGGTCCGCGCACCTGCCCGAGCGTGGACCGGCTCGCCAATGAGGCCGCCCTGATCCTCGACATGCCGCGCCCCGACTTCTTCCTCGACCAGGAGCCGATCGCCAACGCCTTCACCACCGGGGTCGAACACCCGATCATCGTGCTCCAGACCGGGCTCGTCGAGATGCTCAGCGAAGAGGAATTGCTCGCGGTCATCGGCCACGAGATGGGCCACATCAAGTGCGGCCACGTGCTCTACCTGATGACGGCGCGCTTCCTCACCTACCTCGCCGATCTGCTCGGGCTGGCGGCGATCGCCGTGCACGGGTTGCGCTTCGCGCTCCTCGAATGGATGCGCAAGGCCGAGCTGTCCTGCGACCGCGCCGCCGTGCTCACGGTCCAGGACCGGGCCGCCGCGCTCGCCGTGCTCATGAAGCTTGCCGGCGGCGCGCGCGGGATCAAGGAAGGCATGACCGCGGACGCCTTCCTGGAGCAGGCGAAGGAGTACGAGGCGATGGTTTCGGGGAAAGACCTCAATCGCCTGATCGACTTCATTTCGCGCGTCTCGCGCACGCATCCCTTCCCGGTGGTGCGCGCGGCCGAGATGCACGCCTGGGCCGAGGGCACGCAGTACCGCGACATCCTGGCCGGCCGCTGCCGGTTCGCCGAACGCACCGGCGGCATCGTCTGCCCGCACTGCAACGCCCACCTGCCCGAAGAGGTCCAGATCTGCCGCTTCTGCGGCTGCTCGGTCAAGGGGACCACGCAGGACGCGCCCGGCGAATTCTGGGGCGCGCTCGGCGGGTTCGGCAAGACGATTCAGGACGGCTTCGGCTCGATCTTCGGCAAGGGCGGCCCCAGCGCGCCCGGCGGCACCGGCGACGCGGGCGGAGCGCCCGCGGCCGAGCCCCCGAAACCGGCCGGCGACACCGCACCCGCGTCGGGGTCCGGCATCTGCCCGCGCTGCGGCGCGACCGACCAGAAGGGCAACTTCTGCGCGAGCTGCGCCGCGCCGCTCAAGAAGTAGCGCCGCCGCCCGCCCGCGCTTCCCGGAGACGCCCCGCACGCGGCGCCGCTCCCGCTGCCGGCGTCCGACACCCTCACCCGCCGCAACTCCTTTTCAAGGAACCTCACCATGGCGACCGAAACGCCGCCCGCCGCACCCGGCGGCATCCCCAAGCTCGGCGACCTCGCCCCGGACTTCACCGCCCCCACCACCCAGGGCGAACTCACGCTCAGCACCTGGCAGGAGGGCAAGTGGGTGCTCCTCTTCTCCCATCCCGCCGACTTCACGCCCGTCTGCTCGACCGAATTGACCGAATTCGCGCGCCGCGCGTCCGAGTTCGATCAGCGCGGCGTCAAGCTGATCGGGCTGTCGATCGACAGCATCCACTCCCACGTGGCGTGGCGCGAGAACCTGCAGCGGAACTTCGACGTGAAGATCGGCTATCCGATGATCGCCGACATCAGCATGGCGGTGGCGACCAGGTACGGCATGCTGCATCCGGGGGCGAGCGCGACGGCGACGGTGCGCGCGGTTTTCGTGATCGACCCGAAGCGCGTGGTGCGCGCGATCATCTACTATCCGCTCAGTGTCGGGCGCAACGTGGATGAGATCCTGCGCCTGGTGGACGGGCTGCAGACCGCGGACAAGCATGGGTGCGCGACGCCGGTGAACTGGAAACCGGGCGAGAAGGTGATCGTGCTGCCGCCCAAGACCGAGAAGGAGGTCGAGGAGCGCAAGACCGGCAACTACGAGCGGATCGACTTCTACATCTGCAAGAAGTCGGTGTAGCGGGGCGGGGGAGGGGGTGTGGGGGCGGGGCGGCGGCGGGAGGGGCGGCGGGAGGACGGTGGGGGGGCGGCTCCGGGGCCCCGTGGGCGTCCGGGAAAATCTGTTGACACCTGGGGCGGGGGTTTGTAGACTCCGCGCCTCTTTCGTCCCCGGAGGGCTCGCCGCGGGACGACCATTTGTGGTGGATAAGGGGAGTACAGCATGAAGAAGTGGTTGGTTGGCGCTCTGGTCCTCGGGTTGACCGGGGTTCCGCAGGGCGCGTTTGCGTCCGGATTCAAGATCGCCGAGCAGGGCGCCAAGGGCGGCGGCATGGGCCTCGCCTTCGTCGCGCAGGCCGACGATCCGACGACGGTCGCCATGAACCCCGCCGGCATCCATCAGTTGGACGGCACGATGGCGGCCTTCACCAACGCCGGCATCTATGCGCCGGGGAATGAATTCGACTCCGACATCCCCTCGTCGCTCCAGGACCAGTCGGCCGACGACCAGCTCTTCGGCGTCCCCTCGTTCTTTATCACCACGGACCTGGGCTTCGAGAAGTTCAATTTCGGGCTCGGCGTCTACAGCATGTTCGGCCTCAGCCGCGACTGGGATGAGACCGGCATCACCGACCTCAACGCCGAGGGCATCCCGGCCGCCGGATTCGGCCGGATCGTCAACCGCGTCGACCTGTTCACGATCTTCGTGAACCCGGTTTTCTCCTACGAGCTGATGGGCGAGAAGCTGGCGATCGCCGCCGGCCCGATCTACGGCTTCGGCAAGCTGGAAGTCAACTCCAAGCCCGTGGTCAACCTGACCGCGGTCCCGGCGGCCTTCGGCGGCGAGGGCATCGAGAAGCTCGCCGACCTCAACCAGGAAGTCGAAGGCGACGGCTGGACCTTCAACATCGGCCTGCACTCGAAGCTGACCGAAAAGCTGCGCCTCGGGGCGTACTACCGCCACGACATGCACATGAACCTGACCAACGGCTCCTTCCGCGCCGCCAACCGGAACACGACCGTGTTCGGCGCCGCCGCGGCGGCTCCCGCGCGGTTCAAGACCAGCCTCGGCGCCGAGCTCAATCTGCCCGGTACCGCGGGCTTCGGCTTCGCCTACGACGTCACCCCGGAGCTGCTGGTGGAAGTGAACGGCGAGTACAACACCTGGAGCGTGTTCGACGAAGTCAAGGCCGACATGGGCACGCCGCTGACGAGCTCGACCGGTACGGTCCTCGTTGACGACTCGACCCTGACCCAGTTCCCGCGCTGGGACGACTCCTGGGCCGTCCGCCTGGGCATGCAGTACAAGTTCAGCTCCGCGCTGGCCGGCCGCGTCGGGTACTTCTACGACGAGACCCCGGTTCCGGAAGAGACCCTGCGCCCGACGCTGCCCGACGCCGACCGCCACGGCCTGACCATGGGCTTCGGCATCACCGACGACTGGTGGAACATGGACGTCGCCTACATGGCGGTGTTCATGAACGACCGCGACGTGAACAACACGGAGCTCGGCAGCCAGATCCCGGTGCAGGATGGTACCTACAGCTCCGACCCGATCCACGTCTTCATGCTGACCTCGACCGTCAAGTTCTAGCCCTGAGCGGTCGCGGAAATCGAGCCATCACTTCGGCGGGCGGGCCTCACGCAGGCCCGCCCGCTGTCTTTTAACCACGTCTAAAGGCGTTAAACGGCGGTCAGCGGCGTTCAGCGGCGTTTAAAGGCGTTTGGCGTCGGCCGCCTCGGCT
>JACRIP010000708.1 GCA_016220045.1 Planctomycetota bacterium | reverse complement strand
GGGGCGGGCGCCGACTCGCTCGCGGTCATCGCGCGCAGCCCGGGCGCGCCCTGCGCCATCACGCGGTCGAGCTCGTTCACGTCGAACCACAGTCCGTGGCAGGTCGCGCACCGGTCCACGCCCACGTCGTCGATGCGCACGGATTCCAGGGGCACGGCGCAGCGCGGGCAGGCGAGCGGTTTCTTCGGGCGGCCGATGCCGGTGCCGGTGTCCGGGGTGGTGCTCATGGCCGGGTGCTCTCGCAGGTGCGGGGTCAGGTACGCAGGGACGGGGCCGGGCGTTTGAGCGGAGCCGGGGGAATCGGCGCCGGGTGCGGCGCGGGTGCGCGCACCTCAGGCGCGGGGGGGCCGGTCCGCGACCGGCAGGGCCTCGTTGAGGCTGCCGGTCCGGTAGCCGAGCAGGTCGAGGGTCACGAAGGTGTACCCGGCGGCCCGCACGCTGTCAACGATTTCGCGCCGCAGGGCGGGCTCGAGCACGCGCGCCAGTTCGTCGGTGCCCAGCTCGATGCGCGCGATCGCGTCGTGGTGACGCACGCGGAAGCGGCGGAAGCCGAGGCGGCGCAGCACGTCTTCGGCGGCGGCGATGCGCGCGAGCAGCTCCGGCGTAATGGAAGTCCCGTACGGCACGCGCGAGGAGAGGCAGGCGGAGGCGGGCTTGGCCCAGGCGGAAACGCCGAGGCGTTGCGCCAGGGCGCGCACGTCCTCCTTGGTGAAGCCGGCGTCGACCAGCGGGCTCCTCACGCGGTTTTCCTCGGCGGCCTGGAGGCCGGGGCGGTAGTCGCCGAGGTCGTCGCGGTTGGTGCCGTTGACGATCCAGCGGAAGCCGCGGGCGGCGGCGAGCGCGTGCAGTTTGTCGTAGAGCTCGGTCTTGCAGAAGTAGCAGCGGTTGGAGGGATTGGCGGCGTAGTCGGGGTCGGCGACCTCGCCGGTGGCGACGAATTCGTGGGGCAGGCCGAGCTCGCGCGCGATGCGGGCGGCCTCGGCGCGTTCGTGGGGCGGGAGGGAGGCGGAGTCGCCGGTGACGGCGAGCATGCGGGTCGGGCCGAGGGCGTCGAGGGCGAGGCGGGCGACGAGGACGGAGTCGATACCGCCGGAGTAGGCGACGACGACGGACTCGAGCGCGCGCAGGGCGGCGAGCGCGGCGGCGTGTTTGGCGGCGAGGGCAGCGGGCGGCGGCGCGGCGACCGGGGCGGCGGGTGCGGCGTCCATGGCGGGGTCCCGGATGGCGGGGGCGGAGGGGCGGGGTTTGCGGCGCGGCGAAGGGGCGGGAGCATAGCAGGGACGGGGCTTCCGGTCAATGGGGTTCGCGGAAACGGGTGCGCAGAACTCGCATGGATCCGCGTGGCGGGATTGATACAATGGGGCCGGATCACCGAGGGTCTGAGCACGGAGATCAGGAGGACACCCGAATGTTTGACAAGTTCACCGACCGCGCGCGCAAGGTGATGGGGATCGCCCGGCAGGAAGCGCAGCGGTTCAACCACGAGTACATCGGCACCGAGCACATCCTGCTCGGATTGGTTCAGGAGGACGCGGGCATCGGAGCGAAAGCCCTCAAAAACCTCGATGTCGACCTTGAGAAGGTCCGTCACGAGATCGAGAAACTGATCCCGCACGGACCGCCGACCGTGACCATGCGCCAATTTCCGTTTACGCCCCGCGCCAAGCGGGTCATGGAGCTCGCGCTGGAGGAGGCCTGCCACCTCGGGCATGACTACGTCGGCACAGAGCACCTGCTGCTCGGTCTCGTGCGCGAAAACGAGGGCGTCGCGGCGCAGGTGCTCCTGAACCTCGGAATGAAGCTCGATGAGCTGCGCGAGGAGGTGCTGGAAATCCTCAACGTCTCCCCTGCGAACGCCGAGTCTCTCGATCCAAGCCAGCGAAACACCCATGCGTCGGCGCTTTCAATATATGGAGTATGCCTTACATCTCTGGCGCGCGAGAACAAGCTCGATCCTGTGGTCGGCCGCGCCGGCGAGATCGAGCGCGTCCTGCGCGTGCTGAGCCGCCGGGCCGCCGGCATCCCGGTCCTGGTCGGGTCGCCGGGCGCAGGCAAGACCGCGATCGTCGAGGGGCTCGCCCAGGCGATCGTGGCGCGGTCCGTCCCGACCCAGTACCTGGACTACACGCTGGTCGCCCTCGATCTGACCTGGTTCGCCGCGGTCGCCGGCTATCGCAAGTCGCTGGAACAGAGCATCGAGGCGATCCTGACCGAGGCCCGACGTGCGCCGAAGACCCTGCTCTTCCTCGACAATCTGGAAGCCCTGATCCGCCCCGACCTTTCGCCCGCTCTTGCATCGGCGGCGGCGCTCGTGCGCGATGCGCTCGCGCGCGATAATCTGCGGGCGATCATAGCCACGACCGAGACGCACTATCGCGCCTTCCTGGCGCGCTTCCCCGGCTACCGCCATCGCCTGACGACGATCCAGGTCCAACCGCTCGGCCCCCAGTCCTCCCTCGACGCGCTGCGCGCCATGAGCCCCCGCTACGCCGAACATCACGGCGTGACGTACTCCGATGACGCCCTCAAGGCGTGCCTCGAGCTCGCTACCCGGCATTTCCCCGGCGTCGTGCCGCTCGAACGCGCCATCGACCTGCTGGACGAGGCCGGCGCTCAAGTGGCGCTCGCCACTCCTGCGCTGCCGGCCGGTGCGCCGGCGCTCGACGCGGAAATCGATCGCCTCGACGCCGAGAAGGACGCCCAGATCGCGCGCCAGGACTTCGAAGCCGCCGCGCGCACCCGCGACCGCGCGGGCGGGCTTCGCAAACAACGCGACGCCCTCCACGCGGAGGCCAAGGCCAAGCGTCGCGAGGCCGCTCCGGTCGTCGATCCGCCCGCCGTCGCCGTCGCGCTCGCGCTGATGCTCGGGGGTTCGCCCGAGACTGTGGCGGCGCCCCAGGCGTAGCCCCGGCTTGGCGTAGGGCCGGACCCCCGTGTCCGCCCCGGCATGGCCTGCCTGGCCCGCATTGCCACGGCCTCAGTTCGGGCGGTCGCAAGCCTCCCGGTCGGGCGGGGACGCCGCGATCTGGTGATCGGACGAAGACCCCGGAGCTCCCGCGCCGAAGACCTCGCGGCGCAGGCGAGGACGCCTGCGCCACAAGGGTTCAGAGCACTTCCGGTAGCGTTCGAGCGGTCTCCGGCATTCGTGGCGCAGGCGTCCTCGCCTGCACTCGAAGGGCCGGCGCAGGTGACTTTTTCGCGCCACTGCCGCCTGCCGCTCGCCACGCCACCCCAAGTCGGGGAGTCGCACGCCGTGTTCGACCGCTTCACCAGCCGCGCGCGGAAGGTCCTGGACTTCGCCCGCAAAGAGGCGGAGCGACTCGGCCACGAGTACATCGGGACCGAGCACATCCTGCTCGGCCTGATCGGGGTAATCTCTTGCACCGCCGCCAAGGTCCTCGACGACCTCGGCATCGATGCGGTGCGCATCCGCCAAGAAACGGAGCGTCGCGTCCCGCCGGGTGCGCCCGCCGCCGCCCGCGGAAACCTTCCGTTCACGCCCGGCGCACGGCGCGTGGTGCTGGAATGGGCACGGGAAGAGGCTACGTCCCTCGGCGACGACTCGGTCCGTACGGAACATCTGCTCCTGGCCTTGCTCCGCGATGCTTCGGGGATTACCGCGCAGGTGCTGCTGGGTCTCGGAACGGAGCTCGACGAGGTCCGGGCGCGGCTCTTGGAGAGCGTTCGTGTCAACGGTCCTCCCACACCGGATCCATTTCCCCCGCTCGACCGCAATCCGGTGCTTGAAAGGGACGACACCGCAGGTCCGCTCCCCTCGGCACTGACCGACTTTGCGTCGGACCTGACCGCGCTCGCCGCGGTCGGAACGCTCGACCCCGTGGTCGGCCGCGGCGGCGAAATCGAGCGCATCGTGCGCATCCTGCGGCGCCGCACTGGGCGTGTACCCGTCCTCGTCGGGCCGCCCGGCGCAGGCAAGACCGCGCTCGTGGAGGGACTGGCGCAGGCGCTCGCCGATCGCGTCTTCCCGCCCCCGTTCCGCGGCACCCGGCTGTTTTCCCTCGACCTGACATGGGTCGCCGCCGTCGAAGGCTATCGCAAGGGCATCGAAGACGGGATCCGCAGCATGCTGCTGGCGGCGGAGAAGTCTCCCCGCTTTCTGCTTTTCCTGGACCATCTCGAGGCCGTCGCGCCCCGCAATCCGGCGGGTGCCCCCAGCCCGTGCGCTGCGCTCGTCCTCGATGCGCTGTCGCGCGATCGCCTGCGTTGCATCTTGGCGACGACACCCGAGCACCATGAGGCGTTCCTGCTCCGCTTCCCGGGCTTCCGCCCGCTGCTCACTCCGCTCCTGGTGCGACCGCTGGAAGGCCCCCAGGCCCTCGATGCGGTGTCGGCCATGCGCGACCGCTACGCCCGTCACCATGGCGTGCTCTACACCGACGCGGCCCTGCGTGCCGGCGTCGAGTTTGCCGCGCGTCATCGGCGCCACGGCTCACTTCTGGAGTTTGCGCTCGCGCTGCTGGACGAGGCCGGCGCGCACGTCGCCCAGGCCGGCGGGACGCCGCCACCCGCGGCCACCGACCTGTGCGTGCGCGTCCGGCGATTGGAGGCCGAAATCCTGAGGCAGAACCGACTCAAAGATCGCCGCGTGGCGCAGCAGGATTTCGAAGCCGCAGCTACGGTGCGCGATGAGCTTGCCCGCCTGCGCAGCGCCAAGGACGCCCTCGACCGCGCCCTCGCCGGAATCGCCGATTCGACCCGCGGCATCGTCGACGCGACCGCGGTACGCGCCGCCTTACTCGAGATGACCGGTCTGCTCGAGGAAGACCTCGACGCCCCGAACGCAAAGCCCGCCCCCGCAGCACCCTCCCCCGTCCCCCCTCCTTCGACGACGGCTCCGCCCGAATCCCCCGCCGGGTAGCTTTCGCCCTCCTCCTCCCCGACCGCCTTTTTTCTTGACGCCCCCGCCGAAATCCTGCTACCATCCGGGTTTCCCTGGGGCCCTTGCGCGCGCACGCTACCCTTCCCGGTCGCCGCCGCGCGCGCCCGCCGCCCCGCCCGGCCGCGCCTCCGGATCGCCGCGAGGCACCCGGACCCTTCTCTCGACCTGCTGAGGTGCCCGCTACATGTTCGACAAGTTCACCGACCGCGCGCGCAAAGTCATGTCCATCGCCCGCCAGGAAGCGCAGCGGTTCAACCACGAGTACATCGGCACCGAGCACATCCTGCTCGGCCTCGTCCAGGAGGGCTCCGGCATCGCCGCCAAGGTCCTCAAGAACCTCGACGTCGACCTCAAGAAAATCCGCCAGGAAGTCGAGAAGCTCATCCCGCACGGCCCGCCCACCGTCACGATGGGCCAGCTCCCCTTCACGCCCCGCGCCAAGCGCGTCCTCGAACTCGCCCAGGAAGAGGCCAATAACCTTGGCCACGACTACATCGGCACCGAACACCTCCTCCTCGGCCTCCTCCGCGAAAACGAGGGCGTCGCCGCCCAGGTTCTCATGAACCTCGGCATGAAGCTCGAAGACGTCCGCGAGGAAGTCCTCGAAGTCCTCAACGTCGACGTCCCCAACCAGGACAGCGACGATACCCTGCGCACCAACAAGACCACCAAGTCCAAGACCCCGGCGCTCGACGCCTTCGGCCGCGACCTCACCGAACTCGCGACCGAGCAGAAGCTCGACCCGGTGATCGGCCGCCGCCGCGAGATCGAACGCGTGATCCAGATCCTCTCGCGCCGCACCAAGAACAACCCGGTCCTCCTCGGCGAAGCGGGCGTGGGCAAGACCGCCATCGTCGAAGGCCTGGCGCAGGACATCGTCGGCGGCAACGTCCCCGAGATCCTCAAGGACCGCCGCATCGTCGTCCTCGACCTCGCCCTCATGGTCGCCGGCACCAAGTACCGCGGCCAGTTCGAGGAGCGCATCAAGGCGGTGATGAACGAAGTCCGCCGCGCCAAGAACATCATCCTCTTCATCGACGAGCTGCACACCCTGGTCGGCGCGGGCGGCGCCGAGGGCGCGATCGACGCCTCCAACGTGCTCAAGCCCGCCCTCTCGCGCGGCGAGATCCAGTGCATCGGCGCGACCACGCTCGACGAATACCGCAAGTACATCGAGAAGGACGGCGCCCTCGAGCGCCGCTTCCAGACCATCATGGTCGATCCCCCCTCCAAGGAGGAGGCGCTGGAAATCCTCAAGGGCCTGCGCGACAAGTACGAGGCCCATCACCGCGTCGCCTACAGCGAGCAGGCGCTCGAGGCCTGCGTCGAGCTCTCCTCGCGCTACATCACCGGCCGCTTCCTCCCGGACAAGGCCATCGACGTCATGGACGAGGCCGGCGCCCGCGTCCGCCTTCAGGCGATGACCCGACCCCCGGACCTCAAGGACCTCGAGGGCCAGATCAAGAAGCTCGACAAGGAGAAGGACGAGGCGATCGCGGTCCAGGACTTCGAGCGCGCCGCGCTCATCCGCGACAAGGCCACCCAGCTCCGCAAGCACAAGGAAGCGACCCAGCGCACCTGGCGCGAGCAGAACAAGGAAGTCGACGGCCAGGTCGACGAGGAGGTCATCGCCGAGACCGTGTCGCGCATGACCGGCATTCCGCTCTCCCGCCTCGAGAAGAAGGAAGCGGAGCGCCTCCTCCACATGGAAGACGAGCTGCACAAGACCGTCGTCTCCCAGAACGAAGCGGTCAGCGCGATCGCGCACGCCATCCGCCGTTCCCGCGCCGGCCTCAAGGACCCCAAGCGCCCGATCGGCTCCTTCATCTTCGTCGGCCCGACCGGCTGCGGTAAGACCCTGATGGCCAAGGCCCTCGCCAAGTTCATGTTCGGCGAGGAGGACGCGCTGATCCAGATCGACATGTCCGAGTACATGGAGAAGCACAACGTCTCGCGGCTGATCGGCGCGCCGCCGGGCTACGTCGGCTTCGAGGAGGGCGGCCAGCTCACCGAGAAGATCCGGCGCCGTTCCTACGCGGTCGTCCTGCTCGACGAGATCGAGAAGGCCCACGGCGACGTCTACAACATGCTCCTCCAGATCATGGAGGAGGGCCGCCTCACCGACTCCTTCGGCCGTCACGTCGATTTCCGCAACGTCATCCTCATCCTGACCTCGAACATCGGCGCGGACACGATCAAGAACCAGACCACGCTCGGGTTCAAGAAGGCGAGCGCCGACGCCAACTACGAGGCGATGAAGACCCAGCTCTTCAAGGAAATCGAAAAGCACTTCCGGCCGGAGTTCCTCAACCGCCTCGACGAGGTGATCGTGTTCCGCGGCCTGACCCGCGTCGATCTGCAGTTGATCGTCCACCTGGAGCTGGCCGGCGTGCAGAAGCGGATCATCGACCGCGGCCTGTCGCTCAAGCTGAACGAAGAGGCGATCGAGTACCTGATCGACAAGGGCTTCAACCCGGACTACGGCGCCCGGCCGCTGCGGCGCGCGGTCGAGCGGCTGATCGAGGACCCGCTCTCCGAGAACATCCTGCGCGGCGAGTACAAGGAGTACAACTACATCGAGGTTTCCGTCAAGGACGGGAACCTGTTCTTCGTGCCGAAGAAGAACGCGCCGGAGGGCGGCGGCGGGAGCGGGGGCGGCGACGCCCCGGCGCTCGCGGGCAGCTCGACCGGCGGCGGCGGCGCGACCGGAGGTGGCGAAGGCTCGACGGGCAAGAGCTAAGCGGCCGTCTCCCCACGCACTACCTGACTCTCGGCGCCGCGGCCCGGGGCGGGAGTTCCCGCCCCGGGCCGGCGTTTTTCGCGCCGCATCCGGCATGCGCTTCGTAGCAGTCCGCGTCTGCCAAAGGAGCCCGACGACGAGCTCCGCCCCGCAGGGGCGCAGACCGGCCGAGCACCGAGGCCGGCATGGTCGCCGGCAATGCCCTTCGGCTTGCGTCCATTGTCTCGCGAACTTTCCCCATGAGACAATGTGACAATCGCCCAATGCGACAATCCCTGAGACAATCCCCGCATGTCCCCCCTCCACCTCCTCGGCCCCGTGCTGCGCGCACTCACCGGCCTCGGCGAGTGGGCGCTGCTGCTCGCCCGCACCTGCTTGCGCGCCTGCTACAAATGGCCGAGCCGCAGGGTCATCCTCGAGCAGATGGTGCGCATCGGCCCCGCCTCCCTCCCCGTCGTCCTCCTCACCGGCCTCTTCACCGGCGCCGTCCTCGCCGTCCAGAGTACCCAGCAGTTCAAGCGCGTCGAGGTCGGCACCCTCGTCGGCGCCATCGTGACCCTCTCCATGGTCCGCGAACTCGGTCCGGTACTTACCGGACTCATGCTCGCGGGCCGCGTCGGTGGCCCCATGGCCGCCGAGCTCGGCACCATGAAGGTCACCGAACAGATCGACGCGCTCCATACCCTTGCCGCCGATCCGATCTCCATCCTCGTGCTCCCGCGCTTCGCCGCCTGCGTCCTCCTCATGCCCCTCCTGACGCTCCTCTCCGACGCCGTCGGCCTGCTCGGCGGCTACCTCGTCGGCGTGCACTACTTCGGCGTCCCCTCCCACTTCTACATTCTGCACTCGCGCGAGTGGTTCTCCGCCTGGGACCTCGCCACCGGCCTCGTCAAGTCCGCCGTCTTCGGCGCGCTCATCGCCTCCATCTCCTGCTCCGTCGGACTCGGCACGTCGGGCGGGGCCGAAGGCGTCGGTCGGGCCACGACCTCGGCCACCGTGACCTCGTCGGTCGCCGTCCTGGTCTCCGATTTTTTCCTCGCCGTCCTCCTCCAGGTCCAACAGGTGAAACTCTGATCGGCGCGAAGGCCCGCATGACGAACGATGCCGCGCACGCCGCCCCGTCGGCCGACCCGGCGGCTCCGTCCGCCCCGCCCCTGCTCGAAATCCGCGACCTGCACAAGACGCTCGGCGGCAAGCACGTCCTCAAGGGCGTGAACCTCTCGGTCGAACGCGGCGAGACCCTGGTCATCATCGGCGGCTCCGGCTGCGGCAAGAGCGTGCTGCTCAAGCACGTCATGGGCATCCTCGAACCCGACCGCGGCTCGATCAAGGTCGAAGGCCGCGAGATCGTGGGCCTGCGCCTGCGCGAATTGAACGAAGTTCGCCACCGTTTCGCCCTCATCTTCCAGGGCGGCGCGCTTTTCGATTCCCTCACCGTCGCCGAGAACATCGGCTTCTACCTGATGGAGCACGAGCGCCTGCCCTGGTCGCGGATCTACGCGCGCGTCCTCGAATGCCTGGAGAAGGTGAAGCTCGGCGCGACGCCGCGCGAACGCGAACGCATCGCGGCGCAGATGCCCGCGGACCTGTCCGGCGGCATGAAGAAGCGCGTCGCCATCGCGCGCGCGCTCGCCCCCAGCCCCGAGTTCCTGCTCTGGGACGAGCCTACGACCGGGCTCGACCCGCCGACCGCCGACGCGATCAACGACCAGATCATCATGACCAAGACCGCCGACGGCGCGCGGCGTACTTCGCTCGTCGTGACGCACGACATGGCGAGCGCGATGAAGGTCGGCGACCGCGTCGCGTTCCTCTTCGACGGTCGCATCCTCAAGGAATTCGCCGCCGCGGAGATCGGCGCCTACTTGAAGCTCGACCCGGACGCGGCCGCCGGCTTTTCGGTGGACGAGCGCCGCGTGTGGGCTTTCGTGAAGGGCCGCGCCGATCGGGTGCTGGAGGCCGGCTCGGTCGACACCCAGGTGCTGCGGCGGATGCTCGCCCCGGCGCCCGCCGCGCCCGCCGACGCGGAGGCGTAGCACTACAACGCTAATCGCCGACCCAGCAGACGGACCGTCCGCGGTGCCAAGGACCGTAGATCGGCCATCCGGCTCGTTTGTAGTTCCGCCTTTAGAGGTTGTCGCAAAAGGTCCGAAATGGGTGGTGGATCTCGCAGAACCCGCGGTGTTGTAGGGGCGGGCCTTGTGCCCGCCCCATGGTGGCAAGGCCTGCAAATGTAGCTGGGTCGGCACCGATGGGGCGGCCACAAGGGCCGCCCCTACAGGACGATGTTCGCCAGGCGCCGCGCGGGGGGGGCCGGCGCGACACTTTTACGACAGCCTCTTTAGGCGGATCGATGGGCCAATTGCGCTTCGTCTTCGGCGTACGCTCCGCCTGAAGGCGGAACTACGAACGGACGGGCCTTGCGAGCAGCATTCCTCGGCCGGGCGACCCGGTTTGCCCGATCGCGATTGGCGTTGTAGTGCTAGCCGCCGCTGGAAAGGGCAACGTATGGCTGCGAAGAATACCCGCAACACCCTGGTCCTCGGCCTTTTCGTCTTCGTGGCGATGGCCGCCGCCGGGGTCATGATCCTGGTCTTCCGCGGCTCGCGCTTCTTCGTGAAGACCTACCAGGTTTATTCCCTATGGGACAACATCGGCGGCATGCTGGTCAACAACCCGGTCCTGCTCGGCGGCAACCAGATCGGGCGCATCCGCGCGATCACGCCGCCGCACGCCGGCGACGCGCGCGCCGAGGGCAAGGTCGAGGTCGTGCTCGAGATCGAGGAGACCTACCCGCTCTACGATTTCCAGCCGCTGCGCGTGATCTCCATCGGCATGATCGGCGACAAGTACGTCGAATTCGGCCTGCGCCTCAATCGCGCGACCTTCGAGCGCCGGCTCAGCGACCTGGAGCGGCGCAAGGTACTCGCCCGACTCCTCGCGCTGGAAACCGATCCGGAGTCGCTGCCGCCGGACGAGAAGGAGCGCCGCGCCGCCGCGCGCTCGCGCGTCATCGCCCTCCTGGCCGCCGCGCCCTCGCTCGACGAAGCGCGGCGCACGCCGGTCGCGGCCGACCGCGAACTGCTCGGCCGCACGCTCGACCAGCTCGCCGCCGGCGGCGCGCCGATCGAGGAGGTCTACGCGGCGCTCGGGACCGAAGGGCTCGTGCGTCACGACCTCAAGTCGCGCTGGCAGGGCCTGCGCCGCGGCGCCGATGGTCGTCCGGTCGGGACCGTCCCGGATCCCATTCCGGGCGCCTTCCCGCCGTCCATGACCGAGGTCTTCGACGAGGTCTCGCCCAAGATTTCGCGCGTGCTCGACGAGCTGAACTCCACGGTGACCAACCTCAACCAGAACTACCTGGGTTCGAGCGAGTTCAAGGACAAGGTCCAGGGCACGCTCGACAAGGCGGCGGCGGCGATCGAAAAATTCGGCGCGACCTCGGAGAAGGCGGGCCGGCTGATCGACCGCCTCCAGGAGACGGACGGCACGCTCGAACGCGCCAATCGCACGCTCGCGACCGCGGGCGAGAGCCTCGCCGAGGTGCGCGACAAGGTGAAGACCCTGGGTGCGAAGCTGGATGCGACGCTCGGCGCCGCCGACGAGGACCTGAGGGCGCTGCGTCCCACGCTCGACCAGATGGCGGAGATTACGCGCAAGATCAATGCAGGCGAGGGCACGATCGGCCGGCTGGTCAACGATCGCGAATTTTCGACCAAGACCGCGGACTTTCTTGACTCGGCGAAGGTTGCCGTCGATAACATCAACCGTTTCATCCTCTTCCTCACCGAGAATCCGAGCGCCCTGGTCTGGGGCAAGAAGGAGAAGAAGCCCGCCACCCTCGGCCCCGTGGACGAGGATTGGCGCGCCCGCCACGAGTAGCGGTGGCCGGTGAACGGTGGCCCTGAGACGGCCGTAGGTGGTCGGTAGACGATGGCCCATGGTCGGCGTCCACTGTCCACTCGTCACCGTCCACTGTCCACCGGCCACTGACCACTCGTCACCGTCCACCGGCCACTGTCCACCGTCCACTGACCACCGTCCACTGACCACCGTAGGATTGCCGAGCATGGCTACCGAGCTCCCGACCCGCTTCGATCCCAAGACCGCCGAACCGCGCATTTACGCGGAGTGGGAGGCCAAGGGCTGGTTCCACGGCACGGTCAAGCCCGGCGCGCCCAAATTCTCGATCTCGATCCCGCCCCCAAACATCACCGGCATTCTGCACATCGGCCACGTGCTCGATAACACGCCCCAGGACATCCTGGTGCGCTGGAAGCGCATGCTCGGCTTCGAGACCTCCTGGATTCCCGGCACCGACCACGCCGGCATCGCCACCCAGCACGTGGTCGAGCGTGCGCTCGCCAAGGACGGCAAGCGCCGCCGCGACCTCGGCCGCGACAAGTTCCTCGAGCACGTCTGGGCCTGGAAGAAGGAGTCCGGCGACACCATCATCCACCAGCTCAAGCGCCTCGGCTGCTCCTGCGACTGGGAGCGCACGCGCTTCACCATGGACGAGGGCTGCTCCCGCGCCGTCATCGAGGCCTTCTGCCGCCTCTACGAAAAAGGCCTGATCTACCGCGGCGACTACATCGTCAACTGGTGCACCAAGGACCTCACCGCCCTCTCCGACGAGGAAGCCGAGAAGAAGGAGATCGAGGGCGGCCTCTACTCCATAAAATACCCGATCAAGGGCGCGGACGGCAACTTCGTCACGGTCGCCACCACCCGCCCCGAAACCATGCTCGGCGACACCGCCGTCGCCGTCCATCCGGGCGACGAGCGCTACAAACACTTGGTCGGCAAGCTGCTCCTGCTCCCGCTCGCCGACCGCGAGATTCCGGTGGTCGCCGACGCCTTCGTGGACCCGAAGTT
>JACRIP010000705.1 GCA_016220045.1 Planctomycetota bacterium | reverse complement strand
GACACAGGGGTCCGCCCCTACGCCAAACCACGGTTCCTGGTAGGGGCGGACCCCTGTGTCCGCCCCGGGGTGGCCCGGCCGGAGGCTGTTGCGACCGCCTCTGAAGGCGGAACCCCGACGAACGGGCGCGGGACGGCGACGGGTCGGTGACCAGGGCCGGGCGCCCAGAGGACGGAGACCGCCGTGGAACTCTCCAGTCATCTCGACCGCAGCGTCCTACCCGCGGGCCTCGCGCACCGCGTGCATCTGCTGGTGCGCGTCGAGACCTGGCCGGACGAGGGGGCCGGCGCGCCGCGCACGCCGCTCTTTTTGACCCTCGTGCTCGACCGCAGCGGCTCGATGGCCGGCGCGAAACTCTGGGCGACCATCGAGGCGTCGCTGGAGCTGCTCGGACGCCTGAGCCCTGCGGACCGGCTTGCGATCGTCGCGTACGACGACGAGGTCGATCTGCTCGCGCCCCTCGCGCCGGTCGCCGAGCGCGCCGTCTTCCGCGCGGCGCTCGAGGGCCTGCAGCCGCGCGGCGGCACCAATCTCTCGGGCGGCTGGGCGCGCGGACTTTCGCTCCTCGCGGGGGTGGAAGCCGAGGCGACGGCGTGCGGCGCGCGCCGCCGGGTCCTCCTGCTCACGGACGGCCAGGCCAACCGCGGCGTCACCGAGAAGGAAGCCCTCTGCGAAATCGCCCGCCAATATCGCGCCGCCGGCGTCGAAACCACCTGCTTCGGCTTCGGCGCGGACTTCAACGAGCAACATCTGGCGGCGATCGCGGCGGCCGGAGGCGGACGGTTCCACTTCATCAAGAGCGCAGACCAGGCGTCGGCGGCCTTCGTGCAGGAATTCGGCGAACTCGAGCGCGTTATCGGGCAAAACCTGGAGATGGTGGCCACGCTCGGGCCGGGGGCGACCGACCTGGAGACGCTGTCCGACCTGCCGCGGGCCGCGGCGAACGACCGGTCGGTGACCCTGCGTCTCGGGGACCTGCTGGAGCGCGACCACCGGCAGGCGCTCTTCGCCTTCCGGCTGCCCGCGCACCTGACCGCGGGCGATCTGCTGGCGGTCGCGCTCGAAGTCCGCTACGACGCGGTGCGCGGCAAGATCGGCCCGCGGCGGCACGTGCTGGCGGTGCCGGTCACGATCGCGCCCGCGTCCGCGCCGCTCCCCGGGGCGGATCCGCTGGTGATCCGCGCCGTGCTGTTGGCGGAGGTTCTGCGCGCGAAAGCGTTGGCGGCGCGCCGGCTCGCGGCCGGGCTCAAGGAGGAAGCGCGGGCCGAACTGGAGCGTGCGCGCGACCTGCTCGAGGCGCGCTTGCCGTCGGACCGGGCGGGGCTGGCGGGCGAACTGGAAAACGTGCGGCGCGTGCTGGCGGAGCTGGCCGAGCCGGCGGGTCCGGGGGCGCCGGGCGCGGGCGTGGCGGCTTCAGGGAAAACACTGACGCATCAGGCGCACGAGCAGAGCGTGGGGCGCGGGGCCTACCAGGCGGCGCCGGAGATCGGGATGCGCGCGTGGCGGCTGGCGCCGCCGGGTCGGGGAGAGCTCGACGACGTGGCCGACGCGGTGCGGGCCGAACTGGCCCACCTCGGCCAGCCGGAGGAATTCGTCAACAACGTGGAGCAGGTGCTGCGGGAGCTGGCGGACAATGCGCTGGAGCACGGCGGCCGCGGGCAGGCTTCGCCGGCCGTCGAGATCGAGGTCCACTTCGGGCGCAATTACGTCAAGGTCCTGGTGGCCGACAGCGGGCCGGGCTTCGATCCGGCGGCGCAGCTTGCGATCGAGGAGGCGCGCTCGGCGGCGGCGCCGAAGGTCCGCGGTCGGGGGCTGCTCCTCGTCCGGGAGCTCTGCGATGCGCTGGAGTGGAATGCCGTGGGCAACCGGGTGACGGCGACGTTGCGGCGGGTGCGACTGCGGATCAAGGACCATCTCCTGGCGCGGCTTGACAGCCACGGGGTGGAGCCGGCGATGCTGGTTGAGATTGAGGGGCCGCTGGACGGGCAGTCGTGCTCGGCCTTCGATGATCGCCTACGGGAAATCGTGGAGCGACGCGGGGTGCGGCGGATCGCGCTCGATCTGACCCGCTGCCGCTACATCTCAAGCGTGGGGCTGGGAGCGTTGATCCGCCTGGCGGACGAAGTGGGGAACCGCGGCGGGCGGCTGGTGTTGGTGGCGGAAGCGCGCGTGCTCGACGCGCTACGCATCATCGGCGCGGAGCGGCTGTTCGAGTTCGCGGCGACGGTGGCGGAGGCGCGGAGGCTGTTGGAGGAGGCGTAGGGCCATGGAAAGCCATTGGACAATTCCTCGAAACCGGATCATACTCCCGTCGCGGGACAGGCCATGGCCGGCGACGTTTGGGCGTTTTGACGTTTAGGCGTTTGGGTCCCTATTGCAGTCGATCTGAAGAGCCCGTCCGCACGTCAGGACGCCGTAATCACCCGATCACCAAATCACCCAATCGAACGGCGATTCGACGCTCGCTTTGGGTCTCGGGCAGCGCCCTCGTCGCATTCAGAACAGGCTCGGCTGGGCCGCCGCGGCCGCGGGCGGCGGCGTGGCCCCCAGGTGTTTGTAGGCGAGCTCGGTGGCGAGCCGGCCGCGCGGGGTCTTGCGCAGGAAACCCTGCTGGATCAGGTAGGGCTCGTAGACGTCCTCGATCGTGTCCTCCTCCTCCCCGACGGCGACCGCCACCGTCTTCAGGCCCACCGGGCCGCCCGCGCCGTGCAGCATGAGGGTATCGAGGATCTTGCGGTCCATCGCGTCCAGGCCGCGCTCGTCGACGCCGAGCATCTTCAGGCCCTTGTCGGCGACCGCCGCGGTGATCACGTTGCCGGCCTCGACCTGCGCGAGGTCGCGCACGCGCCGCAGGTAGCGGTTGGCGAGCCGCGGCGTGCCGCGCGCCCGCCGCGCCAGGTTCGCGCACGCCGGCGCCGCGATTTCGACCGCGAGCAGGCGCGCGGAACGCTCGATGATGCGCATCAGGTCTTCAGGGGGGTAAGGCTCGAGGCGTTCGAAGACCCCGAAGCGCGCGCGGAAGGGGCTGGTGAGCAGGCCCTCGCGCGTGGTGGCGCCGACCAGCGTGAAGCGCGGCAGGTCGATCTTCACGTTGCGCGCGTGCGGGCCCTGGTCGATGACGATCGAGATCGCGAAGTCCTCCATCGCGGAGTAGAGGTACTCGGCGACGGAGGCGGGGAGCCGGTGGATCTCGTCGATGAAGAGGACTTCGCCCTCCTGGAGGTTGGTGAGGAGGCCGGCGAGGTCGCCCGCGCGCAGGACCGCGGGGCCGGAGGTGGCGGTGAAGCGCGCGCCCATCTCGTTGGCGACAAGCTGGGCGAGGGTGGTCTTGCCCAGGCCGGGCTGGCCGGAGAGGAGCAGGTGGTCGAGGGCTTCCTTGCGGGCGCGGGCGGCGGCGATGAAGACCTTGAGGTTGTCGATGACACGGCCCTGGCCGACGAAATCCACGAACTGCGTGGGGCGGAGCGCGGCGTCGAGCTTCTTGTCGTCTTCGTCGCGGAAGCGGTCGGTCATGAGGTGAGTACCTGAACGAGCGGGATGGCTGCGGGGCTTTCCGGGGCGTGGCGGCGCGCGGCGTGGCGGCGCAGGCGAGCGCGCCCTCGCTGCGGTCCGCGGCGAAACGGCCGATAACGCGAAGCGGGTCGGATTATAGCCTGCCGCAGGCCCCGGGGGCGAGGAAATCGCGCGGGGGGAACGCGGCCGGGCTTGGCACTACAACGCTACTCGTCGCCCCGGCCCTCTGGTCCGCCCGCTGGGCCAAGCCAGGCAAACCGGCCACGCGGCTCGTTCGTAGTTCCGCCTTCAGAGGGGTGTCGCAAAAGGTGCCGGAAGGTCGGGATCCGCGACCGGGCGGGGCGGACACAGGGGTCCGCCCCTACGCCAAATCACGGTTTCTGGTAGGGGCGGACCCCT
>JACRIP010000704.1 GCA_016220045.1 Planctomycetota bacterium | reverse complement strand
CCCGGCGGCGCGGGCGAGGACGCCCGCATTCCCAGGACTCGCTTGTGGAATCGACAGTCGAATTCGGCAATCCGCAATCCGAATTCTGCAATCTACAATCGGCGCCACCCCGGGCTGCGGCGCGCCGCCCTGTGTCTCTGTGCCTCTGTGGTTCAGTCGTGGTCGCGCATTTCCGGACGTGCACCCGGCGGCGGCGGAACGCTTGACAGGGCGAAGCAGTTTGACTACAAAATAGTGATCCCCGCGGAGAGCGTCGCGGTCCCCGCCGCGGACGAAGCACGCGCGCGCCGCGACTCATGCCCGCGAGGGGAGTCTCCCTCGACGCGCGGATCCGCGCGCAGTTTCCGTTGGAGTGAGGAAGATGCCCGTGTCCCGGCTGCGCCGTTCCTCGGCGGAACGCGAAGCCACTTCGACCGCCATTGTGAGTTCCCTGCAGAGCGTGTTCCAGCAGGTGGACCGGTTCTCGAAGCAGTCCCTCGCCCGGTTCGGCGTGACCGGCCCGCAAATCTGGGCCTTGCGCACGATCGAAGAGCGGGAGGGGATCACCCTCGGCGAATTGACGCGCGCCATGTACCTGCACCCGAGCACGCTCACCGGGATCATCGACCGACTCGTGCAAAGCGGGTTGATCAGCCGCGAGCGGTCGCCGGAGGACCGTCGGGTCATACGCGTACGCCTCCGGCCGCGCGGACGCAGGATTCTCGCGCGCGCCCCCGAACCGCCCCGGCAGCGGCTGGCCCTCGGCCTCGCGAACCTGGACCGCAAGCAACTGGAGGCCCTCCGCCGCGCGGTCGCCTGTATCGGACAGCTCATGGGGCTGGCGATCGGGTAGCGAACAACCCGGCCCGCTCGCCCGGCGGGCCCGCCTGCCCAGAATCGGGCGCCGCGCCTTTCGGGAGACGCCGCGCGCCGGCGGCGCGGTCTGCTGCAGCCGGGCGCGACCCGGTCCTGCGGCCGGAGGTGCCGGCCCGCCGGTACAGCGTTGTACGGAGACTTCCATGACGGGCAAGAGCCGGTCGCGCGCGGGGGACTCGCTCTGGTATCGCGACGCGGTGATCTACGAAGTGCACGTCCGCGCCTTCTTCGACAGCGCCGGCGACGGCGTCGGCGATTTTCGCGGCCTGGCGCAGAAACTCGACTACCTGCAAGACCTGGGCGTCACCGCGCTCTGGCTCCTCCCCTTCTACCCTTCGCCGCTGCGCGACGACGGTTACGACATCGCCTCCTACCGCGACGTCCACCCGCTCTACGGTACCCTCCGCGACTTCCGCGCCTTCCTCCGCGAAGCCCACCGGCGCGGCCTGCGCGTCATCACCGAGCTGGTCATCAACCACACCTCCGACCAGCACCCGTGGTTTCAGGCAGCCCGCCGCGCCCCGGCCGGCAGCCGCACCCGCGACTTCTACGTCTGGAGCGACCGGCCGGATCGCTACGCCGAAGCCCGCATCATCTTCAAGGACTTCGAGCCCTCCAATTGGACCTGGGACCCGGTGGCGAAAGCCTACTATTGGCACCGCTTCTACGCCCATCAGCCGGACCTCAATTTCGCCAATCCGGCGGTGCAGCGCGAGGTCCTGCGCGCGCTCGACTACTGGCTGGGCATGGGCGTCGACGGACTCCGCCTCGATGCCATCCCCTACCTCTTCGAACGGGAAGGGACTAACTGCGAGAACCTGCCGGAGACGCACGCGTTCCTGAAGGAACTGCGCCGCCACGTCGACCGCAAGCACCCGGGGCGCATGCTCCTGGCCGAGGCGAACCAGTGGCCGGAGGACGCGGTGGCGTACTTCGGGCAGGGGGACGAGTGCCACATGGCCTTCCACTTCCCGATCATGCCGCGGCTGTTCATGGCGATCCACATGGAGGACTCGAACCCGGTCGAGGACATCCTGGCGCAGACGCCGCCGATTCCCGCAGGCTGCCAGTGGGCGCTCTTCCTGCGCAACCACGACGAGCTGACGCTCGAAATGGTCACGGACGAGGAGCGCGACTACATGTACCGGGTGTACGCGCACGATCCCCAGGCGCGGATCAATCTCGGCATCCGCCGCCGCCTGGCGCCGCTCCTGGGCAACCACCGGCGCAAGATCGAACTGATGAACGGGCTCCTGCTCTCGCTCCCCGGGACGCCCGTGATCTACTACGGGGACGAGCTGGGCATGGGGGATAACATCTACCTGGGAGACCGCAACGGCGTGCGCACGCCGATGCAGTGGTCCGCGGACCGCAACGCGGGCTTCTCCAGCGGGAGCCCGCAGCGGCTGTACCTGCCGATCACCAGCGAACCGGAGTACCACTACGAGACGGTCAACGTCGAGGCCCAGCAGAAGAACCCGCACTCGCTGTGGTGGTGGATGAAGCGGCTGATCGCGCTGCGCAATCGGCACCCCGCGTTCGGACGCGGCTCGATCGAGTTCCTGGCGCCCGAAAACCGGAAGGTGCTCGCCTTCCTGCGGCGGCACGAGGAGGACACGCTGCTGGTGGTGGCGAACCTGTCGCGTTTCGTCCAGTACGTCGATCTGGCGCTCCCCATGTACGCCGGGCGGCGGCCGGTGGAGCTGTTCGGGGGCACGGCCTTCCCGGCGATCGGCAAGCGTCCGTATTTTCTCACGCTGGGGCCGCACGCCTTCTACTGGTTCAACCTGAAGGCGCCGCGGCCGGCGGAGGAGCCGGCGGCGGTGGAGGCGGGGGAGGCGCCGACGCTGGAGGTGGCCGGCGGCTGGGAGGCGCTGTTCTCCGGGGCCGGGCGCACGCGGCTCGAGGAGCTGCTGCCGGCCTATCTGCGGACCCGTCGCTGGTTTGCCGGCAAGGCGCGGACGATCAAGGCGGCGCGGGTGGCCGACGCGGTGCCGCTCGGCGACGTGCCGCCGGCCGCCCGGCTGTGCCGGATCGCGGTCGAGTACACGGACGGGTCGCCGGAGAGCTACTTCCTGCCGCTGGCGCTGGCGGAGAGCCGCGCGACCGGCGGTCCGGCGAAGGGCGTGGCGCGGGCGGCGCTGGTGCGCCTGCGCTCGGGCGGCGACGGCCTGGAAGGGGTCGTGTGCGATGCCCAGGCACTTCCCGCATTCAATGCGGCCCTGCTGGCGGCGATCGGCGGCCGGCGCCGGTGGCGCGGCGAGCGCGGAGAGGTCTCCGGGGCGCCCACCCTGGCCTTCCGCCGCCTGTGCGGCCCCGACGAGACGGCGCTCCCCGCCCATCCGGTCGGCGGCGAGCAGAGCAACACCTCGACCCGCTACGGCGACCGCCTGATCCTGAAGCTCTACCGGCGGCTCGAGCCGGGCGTGAATCCCGATCTCGAGATCGGGCGCTTCCTGACCGAAACCGTGGCCTTTCCGGCGACGCCCGACGTGGCGGGGCATCTGGAGTACCGGCCGGTCGGCGGGCGGGGCGGCGATGAGGTCTACACCCTGGGCATCCTGCAGTCCTTCGTGGCGAACCAGGGGGATGCCTGGTCCTACACGCTGGACGAGCTGGAACGGTTCTTCGAGTGCGTGCGGGCGCGCGATCCGCGGGGTCAGGGGCCGCAGCGCCACACCGGCGGGCTGTGGCAGCGGATCGACCGGACGCCGCCGACGGTCGTGCGCGAGACCTGCGCGGGCTACCTGGAGATCGCGCGCCGGCTCGGACAGCGCACGGCGGAGCTGCACCTCGCGCTCGCCTCCTCGACCGCCGTCCCCGCCTTCGCGCCGGAGCCCTTCACGCAGCACTACCAGCGGGCGGTCTACCAGTCGATCCACAGCTCGGCCGGTCGGGTGTTTTCGACCTTGCGCCGGCGGTGCGACACGCTGCCTGGGGACGCGCGCGCCACCGCGCTGCGCGTTCTCCGCCTGGAGGGACGGATCGAACAGCGGCTCAAGACGCTGCTCGGACGCAAACTGGCGGCCCAGCGCATCCGCATCCACGGCGATTTCCACCTGGGGCAGGTGCTCTTCACCGGGCGGGACTTCGTCTTCATCGACTTCGAGGGCGAACCGGCGCGTCCGATCAGCGAGCGGCGGATCAAGCGGTCGCCGCTGCGCGACGTGGCGGGCATGCTACGGTCTTTCCACTATGCGGCGCAGACCGCGCTCGCGCGGGAGCAGGCGGGCACCGGGGGGCCGGGCGCGAGGGCGGGCGGGGGGGGCAGGGCCGGCGCCGGCCTGGCCGGCTGGGCCCGGCTCTGGTACGACTGGGCCGCGTCGGCCTACCTGCGCGCCTGGCTGGCCTGCGCGCGCGGGCCGATCGTGCCCGCCGAGCGGGAGGACCTGCGGCTCCTGACCGAGGCCTTCCTGCTGGAAAAAGCGATCTACGAAGTGGGGTACGAGTTGAGCCACCGCCCGGACTGGGTGCGCATCCCGCTGGCGGGGATCCTGGAGTTGATGGAGGAGGCACGCGGGTAGCGCGGTTCCGCGGACGGCGCGGCGATCTGCACGCGAAGCCCCTTGACGCGGTCGAGGTTCCGCCGGTAGCGGCGGTCGCAAAGGGTACCGGTAGGGCGGAATCGGAGACCTAGCGGGGCGGACACAGGGGTCCGCCCCTACGCCCAGCCGCGGCTTTCGTAGGGGCGGACCCCT
>JACRIP010000703.1 GCA_016220045.1 Planctomycetota bacterium | reverse complement strand
GGCGGGCACAAGGCCCGCCCCTACAAGCCGGTGGGTTCATCGAGACTTCCGCGAGGGATGCGGCCGAAACCGGCTCTTTTGCGACAGCCGCTTCAGGCGGAACGATGGGCCAATTGCGATTCGTCCTCGGCGTAGGCTCCGCCTGAAGAGGCGGTCGCAAACGCCTCTGGCCGGGCCACCCCGGGGCGGCAGGTCCTCTCCTGGCGGGCTCCTCGACGCACGTCCGGGCCGGTCGGTGCCGCGCGGTACGGTCCGCCGACGGCCACGGCCTGACGCTCGGTGCCGGCGTTGCCGCGCACGGGTCTCACCGCTCCACCCCAGCGGGACCGGAGGTCAATGGCCGGGTCCGTCCGCCCCGCCCGGCGTGTCCCCTTCCCGATCCCCGTCCCCCTCCCGCGCCCGCTCCCCGTCCCCCGCCGCGTCCCCCGCCTCCCCCGCCTCCCCCGCCTCAGCCCCCGGCTCCTCAGGCGCCCGGTTCCCCGAGCGGTAGAAACTGAACATACGCGGAATGCCGTAGTCCGCCGCCACGTCCCGGAAGGTCACGGGCTGCGTCGCGCCGTCCGCTCCGGTCACGTGAAAGTGCAGGTGCGGCAGCATGCTGCGCCCGACGTTCCCGCTCTCCGCGATCACCTGCCCCGAGAGAACGCGCTCCCCGACCGCGACCCGGCTCCCTCCCTTGCGCAGGTGCAGATACCACCCCGTCGTGCCGTCGCCATGATCGACGCCGATCAGGTTGTTCGGCTTGTCCGTCCCCCGGCCCGTGTGCGTCACGACCACGCGCATCACGGTCCCCGCCCGCGCGGCGCACACCTGCGAGCCGACCGGCATGGCGAAATCGTAGGCAAAGCGCTCGCGACCGCGATGGCTCACCACCCCGCGATTCCCCTGCACGCAAAAACGCAACACGCCCGCCGGCCAGGGCAGCAGATAGGGCGACTCCGCGCGCGGCGGATAGCTCGCCGGGTCCTCGGGCCCGGTCGGCGCGACGCACGCCAGCAGAAACACGCCCAGGAGGCCGCCCGCGACCCCAACCAGCAGCCGGCGACGCCGACCTTCAGGACTCCGCGGCACCGCCCCGCCGGCAGCTCCAAGAGCCGCTCCCCCCGCCCGCGCCTCGATCGCCGATGCAACCATGATTCGGCTCCAACGGATACCCACGATAACGGCGGCAGTCCACGGATTCGCCGACGAACGGGAGTATAGCAGATCTCCTGGGCGTTTCGATTCGACGGCTACCGCAGCGAGTGCATATCCAGTATCGCGAACGCGCGTGTCCCCTCGGTCACCGCCCCGGCGACGCGGAGCATCGGACCTCCCGAGCCGGCGCACCTGGGCGGCGTGATGGCCCGCCGGTCTCTCTCGTCCTCGTCCTCCTCCTCGTACTCCTCCTCGTACTCGTACTCGTACTCGAACGCCCTGGGCATTCGAGTACGAGTACGAGTACGAGATACGAGGACGACGGAGGCCGAGCCTTCGATGCGTGCGGCCGGTACCGTCGAGCGGCAAGAACGGACATGCACCCACCCTGCTCCCTTTGCTTGCATGCGACGCCCCCCTTGGGGATAATCTTGCGCCTCCGACCGCACGCGCGGTCCGCGACCTCTTCAGCACGAAAGGACCCTCCCCATGCTGCGTTCCCCCTTCCCCTCCCCCGCCCCCTACGGTCTCGCCGCGCTCGCCTGCGCCACCCTGTGCGCCGTCGCGCTCGCAAACGATCCGCCGGCCCCGCCCGCCGAGCCCGCCGCCCCGCCCGCACGCGACGCCGCCATCGCCCAGATCGACGCCTTCATCGCCGACGCCAAGATCGACAAGACCAAGGCCGATTGGAAGTCCAACCTGCCCAAGCCCCCCCAGGCGACCTTCGACGCCGGGTCAGACTATTACCTGATCCTCGAAACCAATAAGGGCCGCCTCAAGATCAAGTTCTTCCCCGATGTCGCCCCCATGCACGTCTCCAACTTCATCTACCTCGCCCGCCTCGGCTTCTTCGATGACCTCAACTTCCACCGCGTCATCCAGAACTTCATGGCCCAGGGCGGCTGCCCCAAGGGCACCGGTACCGGCTCCCCGGGCTACAACTTCGACGGCGAATTCAACCTCGACAAGCAGCGCCACGACCGGCCCTTCCTGCTCTCGATGGCGAACCGCGGCCCGGGCACCGACGGCAGCCAGTTCTTCCTCACCTTCAAGGCCACCCCCTGGCTCGACGGCAAGCACACGATCTTCGGCGAAGTCGTCGGCGGGCAGGACGTGATGAAGACGCTCGAAGCCTGCGGCTCGCCCGGCGACGGCGGTCCGACCGAACGGCTGTTCATCGGCAAGGCGAGCGTGACCGCCGAGAAGCGGTAGGCGGGGAAAGGGAGGGGGGGGCGGACGCCGCTACTTCCCGGCGCGGGCGGCGCGCAGCGCCTGCTCGACCGCGGCGTAGTGCTCCCAGGTGCGCGGGAGCACCTGGAGGGCGCGTTCGTAGTCCGCGATCGCGCCCTTCAGGTCCCGCTTCTGGTGGCGGAGCTTGCCGCGATTGGCCCAGGCGGAACCGAGGGCGGGGTCGAGGCGCAGGGCGGCGTCGAAGTCCGCGAGCGCGCCGGCCGTGTCTCCGCGGCCCCACCGGGCGTTTCCCCGATCGTGGAAGAGGGTTGCGTCCTGCGGCGCGAGCCGCAGCGCAAGCTCGAAGTCCGCGAACGCCTGCGGCAGCTCGCCCAGCTCGACGCGCGCGCGGGCCCGTCCGGCCGGTCCGAGGGGATTCTCCGGTGCGAGCTTCATGCCCGCGGCGTAGTCGGCGGCGGCGGCGGCGAACTCGCGGCATGCAGACCGGCAACGACCGCGGTTGAAGTACGCGATGGCATTGCCGGGATCGAGGTCCATGACCGCGCCGAAGTCGCGGGCGGCGGCGGCAAACTCGCCGGCCTCGGCGCGGGCGAGTCCCCGATCGAAGTAGACGGTCGCGGCGCGGCCGTCGAGCTCGAGGGCGCGATCGAGATCGGCGAGGCCGCCGGCGCGTTCGTTGCGGGCGAGGCGGGCGCGTCCGCGCGCGGCCCAGGCGGCGGGGGCCTGGG
>JACRIP010000077.1 GCA_016220045.1 Planctomycetota bacterium | reverse complement strand
CGGGCGCGGGCGCCGCGGCGTCTCAGGCGGTCCCCCGGGTCGGCGATCCGGCGGCGCAGGAGCGCATCACCCAGCTCCTGCAGCGGCTCCAGACCGACAAGGACGGCAAGCGGATCGGTCCGGAGCTTCGCCCCTACTCGCGCTACGTCGCGCCGACCCTGGTCGGCTACCTGAAGGACTTCCCCATGCGCAAGGCCGCGGAAGAGGCCCTGCTGGCCCTCGAGCCGCGCGAGACGGCGCCGCTCCTGGTCGCGGCCCTGCGCCGCGAGACCGATGCGCAGGCCCAGGTGCCGATCATCCGCGTGCTCGGCAAGCTCGACGACAACTCCGCCGTGCCGCCGCTCCGCGACTTCCTCAAGAGCGATCAGAAGGACGTGCGCTTCTACGCCGCCGACGCCCTCGTCCATCTGCGAGCCAAGGAGGGCATCCCGGTCCTCATCGAGTTCCTCAAGTCGAGCGAGGAGACCAAGGGCGTGATCGCGTACGACACGCTCAAGTCCGCGACCGGCTACAGCTTCGGCTACAAGTACTGGGGCAAGCCGGAGGAGAAGGAAGAGGCCGCGCGCCGCTGGGAGGAGTGGTGGTCGAATAGCGGCGCGGCGTTCCAGTTTAAGTAGGAGCGGGGTTCCGGGTGCATGTCCGGGAATCGCGCAAGCCGTCCGCCGTAGGGGCGGTTCGCGAACCGCCCCTACGACCGCGCGCTCGCGGCCCGAATCGCGGGAAGACGGGGCGCAGGCGGAGCCCTGCCCCGGCCCGCAATACCGGACATGCACCCCGGTGTTCCCCGGTAGCGGGGTTGCTCCAGGATGAGTGGGAGCCGGTGGTGGGTTCCCCGGCTCCGCTGTACCCCCGCCCCGGGGCTGCCGGCGGGGCTCCTCCGGCCCCGCGGACGAACCCGTACCTCGCGTACGCAGCGGTGGATTCATGGGAAGCCTGGTCCCGATCGATCATGCGGTAGGGGAAGTCCCCCGGGGGACGATGCTCGCCCTCGGGGGCATGACCCTGTACCGGCGCCCGCTGGCGCTGGTGCGGGAGCTGTTGCGTCGCGGCTCGGCGGAGCACACCTTGCTCGCGCTCACGTGCGGGCTGGAGAGCGATCTCCTGCTCGGCGCGGGCGCGGTCTCGCGGGTGCGGACCTGCTACTTCGGGCTGGAGGGGTTCGGCCTCGCGCCCATGTTCACGGCGCTGTCGTCGGGGGCGCTGGCCGGGTCGATCGAGATCATCGAGGAAACCGAGGTCACGATCGCCGCCGGGCTGCGCGCCGCGCTCTCCGGCCTCACCTTTCTGCCGGCGCGCGGCATTCTCGGCAGCGACGTGCCGCGGGTTCGGCCCGACCTCAAGACGGTCACCTGTCCCTACACCCGCGAGACCTACATCGCCATTCCGCCGCTGCGCCCGCAGGTGGCGTTCATTCATGCGCAGCGGGCGGACGCCGAGGGCAACGCGAGCCTGGTCGGCAATCTCGGCATCGACCGCGAGATTGCGGCACTGGCCGACCTGACGATCGTGAGCGCGGAGGAGATCGTGCCCACCGGGGAGTTACCGGAGGGGCGGATCGACCTGTGGGCGGGGGACGTCGATTTCGTGGTGCGCGCCCCGCGCGGGGCGGCGCCGACCTCCTGCTACCCCAACTATCGGCTCGACGGGCTGGCCGTGCTCGACTACACGACGGCGTGCCGCGAGAACCGCTTCGTCGACTGGCTGGAGGCGTTCCTGGGTCCGCGGTGAGCGGAGTGCGGATTCGGGAGGTGGATTGGGGAGTGGCGAGGGGCCAGGGGGGACGGGAGCGGGGTTTGGAAGTTTGGGGGTTTGGGGGTTTGGGGGCGTGGGGGCGTGGGGGCGTGGGCGGATGTGCGCGCCGCTTTCGGGTTTGCGGGGGCCCGATCACTATCGACTTCCGCCCTCGGTCACCGACCCGGCGAGCGTCGCCGGCCGTACCCGCACCGCCGCGTCGATCCAGCCTCCGGCGATCACCTCATCCCCGTCGTAGAGCACGACCGCCTGCCCCGGGGTGACGGCGCGCTGGGGCTCCACGAAGCGCACCGCGAGCGTCCCGTCCGCGCGCCGCTCGGCGACGCAGGGCGCGGGCTCATGGTGGTAGCGGATCTTGGCGGCGCAACGGAACTCCCCGGCGGCGCCCGCCTCCGCCGGTGCGGCGCGCGCGACCCAATTGACGGCGGAGGCAGTGAGCCCGTCGGCCAGCAGATCCTCGCCGAAGCCGACCACCACGACGTTCTCGGCGGGCAGCAGTTCGACCACGTAGGCGGGGCGGCCGAGGGCGACGCGCAAGCCATGGCGCTGGCCGATCGTGAAATGCTGATAGCCGGGGTGGCGGCCGAGCGTGCGGCCGTGGACGTCGCGGATTTCGCCCTCGCGGACGCGCTCGGGCGTGTGCTCACGCACCAGGCGCGCGTAGTCGTCGTCGGGCACGAAACAGATTTCCATGCTCTCGCGCTTCTCGGCGGTGACCAGGCCGCCGCGGCGCGCGTGCTCGCGGACTTCGGTCTTGGTCATGCCGCCGATCGGCAGCAGGGTGCGCCGGAGCTGGGCCTGATTCAGGGGGAAGAGGACGTAGGACTGGTCCTTGGCGGCATCGAGTCCGCGGCGCAGCACGCGGCGGCCGTCGCGGTCTTCGACGCGCGCGTAGTGGCCGGTCGCGACGGCCTCGGCGCCGAGCGAGGCGGCGTAGGCGAGGAGTTTGCCGAACTTGAGGTCCTGGTTGCAGACCACGCAGGGGTTGGGGGTGCGGCCGGCGTTGTATTCCTCGACGAAGTGGCCGATCAGCTTCTTGAAATCGGCCGCGAAATCGACGGCGTAGAAGGGGATGCCGAGGCGGTCGGCGACGCGGCGGGCGTCGTGGGCATCGCTGACGGAGCAGCAGCCCTTGGCGCGGGTGGGGCCGTCGGTGGCATAGACGCCGTTGCGCATGAACAAGCCGACGAGGTCGTAGCCCGCCTCGTGCAGGAGCAGGGCGGTGACCGAGGAATCGACGCCGCCGCTCATGGCGACGACGATACGTCCGAGGCGGGACATGTTGGCACCCGGGGGATGGGGGGGCGGGGAACCCACGTCGAATCGGATCGTGCGTTGCAGGCGCGTTTAAGGGTTTCGAGGTTTCGAGGTTTGGGCGTTTGGGCGTTTGGGCGTATGGAT
>JACRIP010000706.1 GCA_016220045.1 Planctomycetota bacterium | reverse complement strand
GAACGGCCTCCTCCGCGTTCCCGTCGTCGTCTCTGGGTCTCTGTGCCTCTGTGGTTCCGTTCGTCGGTTCTCACTTCGCCGTGCCGACACGGCAGCCTCCACCCCCGCCCGCAAATAGCGCGGGCCGGGGGAGGTCGTCCCCCGGCCCGCAGGTGGGCTGTCGCTTCAGGCTTTCGCCCTACTTGTGCTTCTCCTGGGTCTCCGGCTCGTCGGTGTCCTCGTCTTCGGGTTCGTTGAAGAAGCGGGAGCGCGCGCCTTCCGCCTTCTTCAGGATCTGCTCGAAGCGCGGATCGTTGCGGATGCCGGCGAAGTCCTCGTCGGTGCGGATCTCGGCGGCGCGGATGAAGCCGTGATCCACGGCGCGTTCGAGCCAGGAGAAGGCCTCGTCCTTCTTGCCGAGGAGCGCGTAGCCGCAGGCCACGTTGTACTCGGCGGTGACGCCCAGGGAAGAGCCCTTGGCGCCCGCGACGACCTGCTTGAAGCCCGCGATCGCCTCCTTGAACTTCTTCTCGGTGTGCAGCTTGAGCGCGGCGTCGAAGGCGTCGTGCAGCTCCGCGCTGGGCTCGTCGCCGGACTCTTCTTCCTCCTCCTCCATCGCCTCCTCGGCGTCCTCGTCTTCGTCGGCGTCCGGCTGTTTCGCGACCGCCGGGGCCTTGGGCGCCGGCTTCTCCGCCGGTGCGGCCGCGGCCGCCGCGCCGGGCGTCGGCGAGGAGTAGCCGATCTTGATGTCGTCGAAGTAGGTCACCGAGTCGGCCTTCGTCCACAGCCCGCAGAGGCCCTTGTCGAAGGTGCCGTCCTGCGCCTTGATGCGCGACGTGCCGTCGAGCCAGACCTCAAAGCGGTCGCCCTTGACGCTGACGCGGAGGTCGTGCCAGACCCCGGACTTCACTTCGAAATCGGCGCCGGCGAACTGGCGACGGCGGCCGTCCTCGACCTTGTAGAGGCGGAGGTTGTTCTCCAGGGAGTTGGCGCGGACCACGTAGTAGTTGTTGGCGTCGCGGAGGCGGAAGACGAGTCCGGCGGCCTGATCGACCTTGCCGCTGACCGCCTTGAACTTGACCGCGAGGTCGATGTCGGCGAACACGTGGTCCTTGCAGACCAGCACCGGGAAGCGGTAGTCGGTGTCGTCGGTCGAGGTCTGGGCCAGGACGTTCGGGGCCGACGGGGCGCTCGGGTCGGCCTTGATTTCCCACTGGCCGGCGGGTCCGCGGCCGGTGACGAAGCAGGCGACCGCGTCGGGGAGGGTGCCGGCCTTGGCGTCATCGAAGGAGATCAGGACCTGGCCGCCGCCCGCGGTGCGATGATGGGGGGAGGCGCCGGCCGGGTGTTCGGCGGGGGGGGCGACGGCGGCCGGCTTCTCGGCCGGGTGCTCCTCGGCTTCCTCGTCGGCGTCTTCGTCGGCCGGCTCATCGGATGCTTCGTCGAGCGGGCTGGGGCGGGCGCCGAGCGTGACGGTCAGCGTCCGCTCCTGGTCGCCGCGCTGGAAGGTGACTTGGACCTTCGCGCCGACCTTGTGCGACGTGACGGCTTCGATCAGGGCGGGGGCGTCCTTGACGGCTTGCGTGCCGATCTTGACGATGACGTCGCCTTCCTTGAGGCCGGCCTGGGCCGCGGGGCCGCCGGGGACGAGCGCGGCGATCGGAACGCCCGCGGCTTCGTCTTCGTCGGATTCGGCTTCGGGCTGGCCGAGCTGAACGCCGAGCCAGGGGCTCTTGCCGGCGGGCTTGGTGGCGGCGCCCGCGGGGGGCACTTCGTGGCCGGTCTTGGCCTCGGCGCCGCGCTTGGCGGCCGCGGCCTCCTCGTGCGCGCGTGCAGCGGCCTCGTGGGCGCGGGCAGCGGCCTGGCGCCGCAGCTCTTCCGCGGCCTTGTGGGCCTCCTCGAGGCGCTCCCGGACTTCGCCCGGATGGGTGCCGTCGATCGCGCGCCGCACGCTCTCCATGTGCTTGCGGATGCGCTCGCGGCGCGCCTCGGCGTCGGCGGCGGCGGTCGCCGGGATCGGGGTTTCACCCTTGCCCTGCGCCAGGCCGAGTTCCTCGTCGAGCAGCCGTGCGACCTCGTCGTGGATGCGCTTGACTTCGCTCGCGAGCCGCTCGTCGACCTTGCGCAGGATGCGCTCGCGGATTTCGCGGCGGGCCTGGAGATCCTGCTCGCTGGGTTCCTGCGCCCAGGCGGCGGGCGCGGCGGCCAGCGTCAGGAGCAGCGCTCCCGCCAGCCTCGTAAGCTTCCTCATGCCGTGCATCTCCTCATGCGGGGTTGTCCGGACATCCCCGCCGCTGCGCCGCGTGGGGCGGGCGGGGATTGGGGGGAAGATTCTAATCTTGGGCCGCGGTGTTTGCAAGCGGATTGTCCGCGCCGCCAGAGGCACAGAGGCTCAGGTCGGGCGTCGCCGCCCTGGGTCTCTGTGGTTTCGTTCTGGTTTCGCAGAGACGGACATGCACCTCCGCACCCGTGGGTGCATGTCCGGTATTGCCGACGCGCTTGTCCCATCGATCGCCGCCCACGTGACGCGGAGTACTGGGTCGCCGCAGTGGGCGTACCTTGGCGGCAGCAGGGCCGCGGTCGTTCTCGTATCTCGTACTCGTACTCGTACTCGTACTCGAACGCCCTGGGCATTCGAGTACGAGTACGAGTACGAG
>JACRIP010000701.1 GCA_016220045.1 Planctomycetota bacterium | reverse complement strand
CTTGGAGTACCGGGCTCCAGCCCGGCCGCCGTCTACGAGCGGCGGGCGGCCGGGCTGAAGCCCGGTACTACAAACAGAGGTCCGCCTACCTACGGTTTTGGCGTAGACCGGACGCTAGTGCGGCGGGAACAGGGTGGTGTCGCTGGTCCAGTTGGTGAGATCGAAGACCTGGATGTCGGAGGGCGCCGCATAGGCCTCGACTTTCTTCCAGATCGCCTCGTCGGCCCAGGGGAGCTTCCAGAAGCCGATGCCGCCGAAATCGTTCCGGGCGGTCTCGTCGAACTTGCGGCCGAGGCTGTCCGCGTCGTCGTACCAGAGCTGCCAGTAGGTGCCGCCGGCGGTGCCGGTCGCATACGGCGTCTGCGACTTCGGGTCCCAGATGCGGCCGTAGTTGCCCAGGATGGAGGTCCGGTACGGGTGCGCGGTCGAGGTGCCGGCGATGGCCGGCGCGCCCAGCGCGGCCGAGGTGGTCTTCCACTTCCGCCCGTAGAGCGGCATGCCCACGATCAGCTTGCGCTGATCGCAGTACTTCCACCACGCGAGGGAGCTGGTCCGGTTGAAAATCACGCTGTCGTAGGCGGTCGGCCAGTAGCCGCCTCGGGTCAAGGGCGCGATCGGGCCGGCGACCGAGGAACCGCTCCAGTGAAAGTCGTAGCCCATCAGGAAGATGCCGTCGCACAGCGAGGCCAGGGCGGCCGCGTTGTAGCGATTGTAGGCGTGCGTGTAGACCGCGAGGTAGAGCTCCAGGTGATGGGCCCGGAGCGCGCTCGAGAGGGCGCTGACGAACGCGGTGAACTTGTTGCGGTAGCTGGTGGAGTCGGAGATGTTCTCGAAATCGACCGAGGCGCCGTCCATGCGGGCCGCGCGCACCTGGTTGACGATGTTGGTGACGCAGGCCGCCTGGTTGTAGTCGAGCAGCGTCTTGGTCGTGGTGGCGTTGAAGTTGATGATGCTGAGCAGGACCTTGGTCCCGCGGTTGTGATTGCGATCCACGAACGTGGCGACGGAGGCGGAGGTCGGGTTGAAGCCGGTGAGCGCGCCGGTCGCGCCCGCGTAGGTGCCGTGGACGACCGTGTGCGTCAGCAGGCGACGGTCGACGTCCTTGAGGACCGGCGCGGTCAGGATCTCGCTGGTGTAGACGTAGCCCTGGACCATCTGCGCGGAGGCCGCCGACGCGCCGGCGAGCAGAAGTCCGACCAGCAGGGCGGATCGGGCAATCACCTTATTCATCGACGGATGGCTCCTCGGAGATGAGAGATCGAGCGCCAGGACGAGGACAGCACAGAATTCGTAAGCAATTCGCGTGCCCCCGGCCCGTCCAGAATCGGAACGCCGCTGTCCGCTTTGCGGACGCCGCAACCTGCTGCAAAGTCAATAGTTGCGCGTTTTTTCTAGATTCGCGCGACGACGCGAAGCCTCCCCCGCGACGCCCGACTGTTCGGTTGGCACACCCCCGAGCCAAACGTAAACGGCGACTTACGGGATCCGACCAGCGCGGTCCAAACCCCGCGCGCCGCGACCCCGACGATGTTTCGGCCTGATTCAAAGCGGGGCAACCCGACCTGCCCGCTCAGGGGGAACAAAACGGGGACATGACCTGAATTCCTGCGGGGGCTTGCGACCAGGGGGGGACGACGCTGGAATTCGGGATCGTGTCCCCGTTTTGCGGCCGGTTTGCACCAGGCCGATTTTTCGCTTGACCTGAACCTTTGTTTCGGTTATCTGTTTTGCTCCCGTGGATTCGACCTTGAACCCCGATTCGGAGCCGGCGGTCATGGGACCCCGCGCGCAGAGCCTTCTCCTCAGCACGAAGCACACGCTCGGCATCCAGTGCGCGATGCCGGCGCCGTGTTCGGCGTACGCCTTTGCATGTATTACGCAGCGCGTTACGTGCATGGCGATCGCGGACGGCGATCGTGCGCGGACCCGGCTCTGCGGGGAGTTCCGAGATGATGGGTAGGTAGCCACCCGACAAGCGAATCTCGAACGAACCGAAGGGCCCCGGAGTGCCGCGCAGAACGCGGCGCCCCGGGGCCTTTCTCGTTTACCGACCCGACGATTTTCGCCTCACCAGCCGGAGGAGACGACCATGGAGAACGCAACGTCAGCAGACCGGGACCCGGACACCGCGGCGCGCACCGCCGCCGACCTCTTCGGCGATCTGCTCGCCGATCACCACGAAGGGGTGCGGCGGCCGCACCGGGTGCGCCGGGACGACGGCTACGCCGAGCGCCTGCCGGACGCCGGGCAGTACTTCGCGCCGGCCGCGGACTGGCCGGAGCCGGAGCGGCGCGCGGTGCTCGGGCTGCGCGGCCGGGTGGTCGACCTCGGCGCGGGCGCGGGCCGCGCGGCCGTGGAGCTGCGCGCGCGCGGCGTGCGCGTGACCGCGGTGGACATCTCGGCGGGCGCGCTCGGCGTGCTGCGCGCGCGCGGCCTGCGTGACGTGCGTCGGCAGTCGGCGCTGGCCCTGGAGCTGCGCGAGGCGAGCTACGACGGCGCGCTCCTGCTCGGCCAGAACGTCGGGCTCGCCGGCCGGCTGCGGCGCCTGCCTGCGCTCCTGCGCGAGGCCGCCCGCGTGCTCCGGCCCGGCGGGCTCCTGGTCGCGACCTCGATCAACTGGTCGCTGACCCGGAACCCGAAACACCTGCGCTACCATGAGCGCAACCGGGCCGCCGGTCGCTACGCCGGCGAGGTGCGCATCCGCATCGAGTACGACGGCGCGGTCGGGCCGTATTTCCCGTGGCTCCTGGTGCGCCCGGCCGAGCTGGTCCGCGCCGCCGCCCGCGCCGGACTGGAGGAAAGCTACCGCGTGGAGCGGGCGGACGGACGCTACCTCGTCGTCTTCGCCAAGCCGGCGGCGTAGCGCATGGGCAGGCAACCGTTCGATCCCAGGGCGCAGGGCCCCGGGAGCGCGTTCGAGAAACCAGGCATTCGCTGTAGGAGGGTGAACCATGGGGAATCCGTTCCGCATCGGGGAGCGGGTGTACCTGCGACCGATCGAGCTCGAAGACGTGCCGCGGCTGGCGCGCTGGGTCAACGACCCGGAAGTGCACGAGGGGTTGAGCGTGCTCTACCCCAAGAACCTGGAGCGGGAGCGCGCATGGGTCGAGGGGCTGTACCAGCGGCCCGAGGAGGTCGTGTTCCTGATCGTCGCCCGCGAGGGCGAGGTGCCGATCGGCTCGTGCGGGCTGCACCAGATCCAGCTTGCGAACCGCAAGGCCGTTTTCGGCATCCTGATCGGCGAGAAGGCCTACTGGAACCAGGGGTACGGCAGCGAGGCGCTGCACCTGATCGCCGAGTACGGTTTCAACTCGCTCAACCTGCACCGGATCGAGCTGTCGGTGTACGAGTACAACGCGCGGGCGATCCGTTGCTATCAGAAGGCCGGTTTCCGCGAGGAGGGCCGGAAGCGCGAGGGTCGCTTCTGGAACGGGCGGTACTGGGACGTCCTGGAAATGGGCATCCTGGCCCGCGAGTTCCGGCAGCAGGAGGGGGAGCGGCGCGCGGAGTCGCGGCGCGCGGTCGCGGCGGGCGCCGCGGCGGAAGCCTCGAGCCGGGTTCCGGTGTGTCAAACGGGACCCGGGCCGTGAAGGCCGGCCGATCGTCCGGCCGGCCGCCGCGGGCGCGCCCGGGGAGATCCCCCGGGCGCTCTGCGGAGATCCATGAAACACCTGATTAGGCAAGAGAGGATCCCTTCCCCGGCCCGTTCGGCGG
>JACRIP010000700.1 GCA_016220045.1 Planctomycetota bacterium | reverse complement strand
CTGCGACCTGGGGTTCGCCAAGCCGATCGGCGTCTCGGAAGAGGAGGCGGGCGAATCCACCTGCGGCACGCCCCAGTACATGTCGCCGGAACAGGCCAAGGGCGCGATCGACCTCGACATCCGGTCGGACATCTACTCCCTCGGCGCCACCCTCTTCCACATGGTGACCGGCGACGTCCCCTTCAAGGGGACCGACAACATGGAGGTCATGGCCAAGCAGGTCCTGGAAGAGCTGAAGTCGAGCGACGTCAAGAACCGCAAGATCTCCCGCCACATGCACTACTTCATCGAAAAGATGATGGCGAAGGACAAGGACCTGCGCTACTCCAGCCCGCGCGAGGTCGTCGAGGAGATCGAGAGCGTGGTCGCGGGTTTCAAGAGCCTGCAGTTCGATCCCACCCAGGGGTCGTCCAAGGTCATCGACGGCATGGCGGAGTTCGCGGACCCGCGCGCCCGCGCCGCGCCGGCGCGCGCCGACGGGACACGCAGCAGCACGTCGGCGCCGCGCGGCCCGATGACCCCGCTCGAGCTCATGCGCCGCCGCCGCATCGAGGGCAGGACGAAGAAACTCCCGCCGCCGGCCCCCGGCGGCAAGGGGAAATACCCGAGCGATCCCGACACTGGATTCCACTTCGGGCGTAAGCGCTGAGCTTGCGGCGCGCGCCCGTTTCGTTCCGAAAGCGCACCCGGCATGGCCGAGACCGTTTCTCCCGCGACGGACGCCGCCGCGGCCCAGATGCCGTTCGACGCCCGCGTCGAGGGGTTCTGGCAGCCGCTCAAGGACCCTCGCCATCCGCTCGGTTTCTTCGAGTCGTGGCGCAAAAAGCGCCGGCTGACGGCCCTCTTGCGCACGCTGAACGCCGGCATCGCCGCCCAGGAAGCCGCGCCCGGCGCCTGGGACCAGAAACAGGCCGACCCGATCTGCAACCTCCGGATCGACCGCCTCGGCGTCCTCCAGGACCTGCGCACCTTCGCCGCGCACCAGGACAACCAGTCGGCCACCGACGTCTTCGAGGGCGCCGCGGAGAGCCGCTTCCTCCACCTCATCAAGAACCGCGACCGCACCTCCTATTACGTCCCGGTCGATTTCGCCGAGCCCCTGATGATCCACGATCCCGACACCCACGAAATGATCCCGGTCGGCAGCGGCCCGCGTCTCCTCCGCGAGCTGGCCCTGCTCAACAAGACCCTGCGCGTCCAGGAAACCTTCCAGATCAAGAAAATGGTCGACTTCCTGCAAGCCACGTCCAAGGACCTCGCGCGCTACGAGGCCAATTTCGCCCACGACCCGTTGTTCTGGGTCAAGTTCGGGTTCATCCTCCTCGACAAGCTCGCCCGGAAGAGCGCCGAGAGCGGACTGCCCATCGTGTTCGCCTGAGGAGCAAGGACCACCCGAGCATGGCCGCCGCGCGCTGCAGTTCCTGCGGACAAGTCTTCGATATGGATCAGGTCCTTCCCGGAGGCCGGATCAAGTGCCCGGCCTGCGGCAGGACCCTCGTCCGTCCCGGCACCCACAGCGGTCCGCCGTCGCCGGCGTCGACCGTGGCGCCGCCCGCGCCCGCCCCCGCGAAACCCACCCATCCTCCGCCCCCCCCCATCGCCGCGGTCGCCACGCCGTCCGCGCCGGTCGCGCCCGTCGGGCCCGGCGCGCCGGCCGCCCCCGCCGCCGCGGCAGCCCCGCCCCCGGCCAAGAAGCAGGAGTATCCGACCCTCGGCGGCTTCAAGGTCACCGGTCATATCCGCGACGGCGGCATGGGCATGGTTCTCGAAGCCGTCCAGCTCTCCCTCAACCGCAAGGTCGCCATCAAGGTCCTCTCCCCCAAGCTCCTCGCCAAGCCGACCTCGGTCGCGCGCTTCAAGCGCGAAGCCGAAATCATGGTTGCGCTGCGCCACCCCAATATCGTCGCCATCCTCGACCGCGGCGATTTCAACGAACTCCCCTACTACGTCATGGAGTACGTCGAGGGCCCCGGCGCCGACAAGAAGCCGATGTCGGTAGAAGACCTGATCCATGACCGCTCCCTCTGGCCCGAGCAGGTACGGGAGCTCGGCATTCAGATCGGCGAGGCGCTCAAGTTCGCCCACTCCCACGGCATCGTCCATCGCGACGTCAAGCCCTCCAACATCCTGATCGACGCCCACGGCGCCGCCCAGGTCCTCGACTTCGGCATCGCGCAGTTCAAGGAGGGCACGAAGTCGGGCGTCACGCGCGAGCGCGTCGGCATGGGGACGACCGACTACATGGCGCCCGAGCAGTCGGTCGACGCGGCCAACGTGGACCACCGGGCGGACATCTACTCCTTCGGGGTCCTGCTCTACGAAATGCTCGTGGGGGACGTGCCGCGCGGCGCCTTCGATCCACCCTCCAAGCTCGTGGCCGGGCTCAATCCGCGCTGGGACAGCCTGATCATTCGCTGCCTCAAGAGCGACCGCGAGCAGCGCTACCCGTTCATGGAGCCGATGCTCAACGACCTGCGCGCGATCGAGCCGGCCTCCTTCGGCGCGGGCAAGGTGCCGCGCGCGCCGGTGCCCTCGAGCGGCAACGCGGCCACGGTGGTCGGCACCACCGCCGCCGCCGCCACGCCGGTTCCGAATCCGCTGTCGGCGACGCCCGGCCAGCTCGCCGGCCCCGGTCGCGTCGCCCTCTCGCGCGTGGCGCCGGACCTGGAGGCCCCAGCCGTGACCAAGGAGGACCTGCCGCGCATCCGCGAGGCCTACTATCACGCCGAGTCCTCGTTCAAGAACCAGGTCAACGCCCTCGGCGAGGCCCTGGTCATCCAGCAGGGCACCTCCTTTCACCGCGATCCGGCGATCCAGTCCTACCTCAAGGAAGCGCGCACGCTGCGCGACCGCCTCGCCAAGAACGAGAAGCTCACCGCGGAGATCAAGGCCCAGGCGGAGCGGCTCGTCGAACTGGATAAGGGGGTTTCCCGACACCAGGCGGACCTACGCTCGATCGAAAAGGAGATCGCCGACCAGTGGTTCGTGATCGGCGAGCGCGCCTGGGAGGCGTACACCCGCGGCCGGCCCGACACGGAGGTCCACAAGGCGCTTTTCGCCGCGCCGCTGGAGTTCCAGGCCGGCATCGATGCGCTGGGCGAGCGCATCACCAAGGTCGAGGAGGAGGGGGCGAAGGCGGGCTTTCTCGGCAAGATGGGCGCGCAGGCGAAGAAGCTGGCGCTGCAGGCCGAGCGCGCCGCGAAGCAGATGCAGCGGACGGCGCCGCTGGAGGACGCCGGGCGCAAGGTCTATGCCTCCGACTTCCCGATCGACGCGCGCGACGAGGAGCTCGACCGGCGCATCACCCTGGCGCGCGAGCGGCACGAGGGGAAGGCGCAGCTCATGGCCGGCATCCAGGAGCTGCAGAAGGAGCGGAATGAGGTGATCGCCCGACTGCGGGGGGTGGGGGTCACGCAGAAGCCGCAGGTGCGCGTGGAGGAGCTGGCGACGGACTCGAAGAAGGGGCTCGCGCGGCTGGCGGAGATCTATGCGGCGCTGGGGGGCTGGGCCGCGGAGAACGAGAGTGCGCTGCCGGTCCAGGACGCGGACGTGATGTCGCTGGTCGAGGCCACGCGGTCGACCCGCAGCCAGCGCGACGACCTGCGCCTGCGCCTCAAGATGCTCGAGGCCTCGACCGGGTCGGGGTCCGGAGCGGGGGCGAGGAAGGGGTAGGGGGGGGGCCGTGGGGAGCAGGGCCGCCGAGGTCGGCGGGAGCGCTCCATGGGCTGCGCCCACAACGCAGGGACCCGCGCAAGCGGTCGTACGGGTACGCGTGCTCCTCGTCCTCGTCCTCGTCCTCGTCCTCGTCCTCGTACTCGTACTCGTACTCGTACTCGTACTCGTACTCGAACGCACAGGGTGGCCGAGTACGAGTACGAGTACGAGTACGAGCAGGACCGAGGCGAGTACCTTCTCAGAGAACGAGCGGTTCGCCCGGGTTCAGTCCGTTGGGCCACGCAGGGGGATCGCCGCATGAGCGCCGGAAGGGGTGGACGTCCCAGAACCACGGGTAGGAGCGAGCGCCGGGGTCTGCGCCGCCGATCGCGGTGGTCGGGCGTAGGGGCGGACCCCCATAAGCGCTAACCTAAGGCTTGACTCGTCGGGCGGCTTTGCTATACTCCGCGGCCATGAGCGCAAAGCCGATGGACGAAGAGTGGACCGTGGTAGCGAGCCTGTTGCCGCCGGAATGGCGGGAACTGGCGCGGCGGACAGGGGCCATG
>JACRIP010000699.1 GCA_016220045.1 Planctomycetota bacterium | reverse complement strand
GCGATCCCGCTCATCCCGATCCCGCCGATACCCACAAAGTGGACCTTGCGCATCCCGCTGTCCTCGCGCCGCAGCGCCCGCACCCGCTCCAGAAGCCCTGCGCCAGCGAGGGTCTGCACCTGGTGATCCTCCGCATCAAGAGTACCCCGCCGCCCCGTCCATGTAAAGTCCGAACTGGCGCGCGCCCCGTGGGAGCGCGGCCAACATCTGCTATCATCGGCATTCCCGGCGCAAAACTGGAGCGCCGGGTGGCGGGGATTCGGGCGCGGGCGCCTCGATCCGGTGATCGCCCGACGATCCCGCGACTCCGGCGCCGGAGACCTCGCCGCGCGGCGAGGACGGCTGCGCCGAAGGGCCGGCAACGGCGGCGCCTTTGGCGGTCGCAAGGTGCGCCGGAGTAGCGGCGTCGATGAGCAGGCGGGGCGGACACAGGTCGACGCATTGTCGATTGTCGATTGTCGAATGTCGAATGTCGATTGCCGCGCCGGAAGGGGGTGGGCGGATCGGGAAATCGACAATCGGAATTCGAAAATCGACAATCCGCGTAGCATCCGAGTCTGCACTTCGTCAACGGGCCACTAGCGCTGAGTCCTGTCCCCCCGCCCGCGCCGCCCCGAGTTCCAGCACGCGCCGCGCGATCTCGCGCGCCGCGTCCGGTCGCCCCAGCCGTTGCGCGCCCGCGCGTAGCGCCGCCATGCGCCCCGCATCGAGCAGCACCGCCTCCAGCGCCGGCCCCGCCGCCCGCGCCGCCAGGTCCGCCTCGGGCCAGAGCACCGCCGCCCCCGCGCGCTCGGCTTCCTGGGCGTTCAGCATCTGGTGGTCCTCCGCCGCGTGCGGGTAGGGCACGAGAATCGACGGCACGCCGAGCGCCGTCAGCTCGGCCAGCGTCGTCCCGCCGGCACGCGCCACCACCAGGTCCGCCGCCCCGTACACCGCGGGCATGTCGTCGGAAAACTCGGCGACGCGCGCCGTCACCCCCGCTCGCGCGTACGCCGCCGCGACCTCCGCGCAATCCTGCTTTCCGGTCAGGTGAATTACCGATACCCGACCCGCGAGCCCCGTCCACCCGTCGGCGGCGGCCGTGACCCAGCGATTGAGAGCGCGCGCGCCCTGGCTGCCGCCGAGCACGGCAAGCACGCGCGTGGCCCCCGCCGTCGCCGGGTCGAAGCCGGCGCGCGCGAGCGCCTCCGCGCGCGGCACCGGCGCCATTTCGCGCCGCACGGGATTGCCGGGGGCCGCGCAGCGGGCGCGGGCGCCGCGCGGCAGGCGCGCGCGCGACGCCTCCCACTGGAGGAAGATCGCGCTCGCCCAGCGCGCCGCCAGCCGCGTCGCCTTGCCCGGAAGCACGTTCTGCTCGAGCAGGGCGAGCGGGACGCCCGACAGCCCGGCCGCCAGCGCCGGCGCCAGTTCGCCGTACCCGCCCAGGCCGACGGTCACGTCCGGCGCGAATTCCCGCTGCTCGCGCGCGGCGCGGCGCAGCGCGCCGATCATGCGCGGCAGGAAGGACAGGCCGCTGCGGCGCACGCCCTCCCAGCGCGGCGAGACGAGCGGGCGGGCGTCGAAACCGTAGCGGGCCAGCGCGTCGCGGTCGAGCGGCTTGTCGGTGCAGAGAAAGCGCACGGCCCCCGCCGGGTCGAGCTCGCGCAGCGCCTGGGCCAACGCCACGCCCGGGTACAGGTGTCCCCCGGTGCCGCCGCCGGCGAGCAGGATGCGCATAGCGGGCTCCACTGGCCACCGGCCACCGTTCACTATCCACCGGCCACTGTCCACCGGCCACCGCGGTCAGTGGGACAATGAGACAATTCCTCCGCACTCGCCGGCAATGCCTCGCCCTCGCCCTCCTCCACCGTCTCCCCGGATTGGGTCGCGATATTGGCGACGATCCCGATCGCGGCGAGGCTGAAGACCAGGCCGGAGCCGCCGTAGCTGACGAAGGGTAGGGAAATCCCCTTGGTCGGCATGCAGGCCGTGACGACGGCGATGTTCATCGCCGCCTGCAGGCCGACGGCGAAGAGGATGCCGAAGGCGGCGAGGACGCTGAAGCGGTCGGGCGCGTTGCGCCAGATCGCGCGGCCGGCGAGGAGCAGGGTCAGGAAGAGCGCGAGGACGAGCATCGTGCCCGCGAGCCCGTTCTCCTCGCCGATCACCGCGAAGATGAAATCGGTGTGGCGTTCAGGCAGGAAGAAGAGCTTCTGGCGCGACATCCCGAGCCCGACGCCGTAGTCTCCGCCCGCGCAGATCGCGATCAACGCCTGCTTGATCTGGTGTCCCTTGCCCAGCGGGTCGGCGTCGGGATGCAGGAACGTGAAGATGCGGTCGCGCGCGTGTTCGAACTTGTGATAGAGCAGCCAGGCGGCGGCGGGCGCGGCGAGCAGGCCGAGCGGCACGAAGTGCCACAGGCGCGCGCCGCCGACCACGAGCATCGCGCAGACCACGGCGCCGAGAAAGGCGGTCGTCCCGAGGTCGGGCTCGGCCACGATCGGCCCGAGGACCAGTCCGAGCAGGATCAGGCCGGGCAGGAAGCCGCCGAAGAACGACCGGATGCGCTGCGTGTCGCACGCGGCGTAGCCGGCAAAAAAAAGAATGCTCGTGAGCTTGGCCAGCTCGGAGGGCTGGAAACCGATGGAGCCGAGGCGGAACCAGCGGCGGGCGCCGTTTTCTTCGTGGCCGATCCCGGGCACGAGGACGGCGCCGAGGAGGAGGACGGTGGCGGTGAAGAGGTACCAGCGGAAGCGGTACCAGAGGCGGTAGTCGATGTGCATCGTGGTCGCGAGCGCGCCGAGTCCGATCGCGACCCAGAGGAGCTGGCGCTGGAGGTAGTGGAAGCCGTTCGCGATGCGGCCGCTCCGTTCGCAGGAGAGGTAGCTCGCGCTGTAGACCATGATGATGCCGACGGCCAGGAGCACACCGACGGCGAAGAGCATGAGATTTCGGCTGCGGATCATATAGGGAGTTATCGGCAGCCGGTCACGAAAGCTTGAGGACCGCGAGGCTCATGAGCGCGAGAATGGCCGCGACGATCCAGAAGCGCACGGTGATCTTGACCTCGTGCAGCCCCTGGTATTGGAGGGCGTGGTGGTAGGGGGCGATGCGGAAGAGCCGCTTGCCGGTCGCCTTGAAGTAGAGGATCTGGAGGAGACTGGAGAGGGTTTCGAGGACGAAGAGGGCGCCGACGACGAAGAGCAGGACCTCCTGTTTGGCGGAGAGGGCGACGATGCCGATGGCGCCGCCGAGCGCGAGCGATCCGGTATCGCCCATGAAGATCTGGGCGGGGTGGGCGTTGTACCACAAGAAACCCAGGGAGGCGCCGACCACGGCGGCGCCGGCGACCGTGAGCTCGCCGACCCCGCTGATGTACGGGATGTGCAGGTAGGCGGCGAAATCGACGCGGCCGGCGAGGTAGCTGATGATCGCGTAGGCCAGGCTCGCCATCACCACCAGGCCGGCGGCGAGGCCGTCGAGCCCGTCGGTGATGTTGACCGCGTTCGAGCAGGCCACGATGACGAAGCCGGCGAAGAACGGGTAGAGGAAGCCGAGATTGAGGTCGTCGCCGAAGTGCAGGAAGGGGATGAAGAGCGCGGTCCCCTGGCGCCCGAACTGCTCGGCGAAGAGCCACAGCTCGAACCCGGCGATGAGGCCGATCATCCCCTGGAAGAGCAGCTTCATGCGTCGGGAGAGGCCGTGGCGGGTCGGGCTGGTGAGCTTGATGTAGTCGTCGACGAAGCCGACGATGGCCATGCTGACGACGACGTAGATGAAGAGCCAGACGAAGGGGTTATCGAGGCGGCCGAAGAGCAGCGTGCCGACCACGATACCGGCGACGATGAGGAGGCCGCCGAGGGTCGGCGTGTTGGCTTTGAGCCGGTGGATCTCGGTGAGCTCTTTGGCGTCCTTTTTTTCGACCCGCTCCTGGATCTTCTTCCGGGTCAGAAAGGCGATGAGCCCCGGGCCGAGGAGCAGGCAGAGCCCGAACGCGACCACCGCGGCGAGCGCCGAGCGGAACGTGATGTACTTGAATTGCTCGAAAACCGGATTCAGCAGGTGATAGAGCATCGAGCCTTCGAAAAGGGGCCGGGGTCACGGGTCCAAAGTCCCACGAGTCTAAAGTCTCAAGTCCAAGGAGTCCAAAGTCTCACGAGTCCAAAGTCTAAAGTCGAAGGAGTCCAAAGTCAGACGAGTCCAGAGTCGCAAGGTCCGGATGCGCTGCAGGCCCTCCCGACCCCGGGTCCGAGCGGTTCACCACGGGGAGCGCGCACCAACACACTTGGAAACGTGGAGATTCAGCTCGTTGGTCTTTCGACTCGCGAGGACCTTGGACCAGTTGGACCTTGGACCCGTTGGACTTTGGACTTTGGACTCGTCTGACTTTGGACCCATTGGACTTTAGACTTTGGACTCGTGGGACTTTGGACTCGTCAGGCTTGGGACGTGGCCCGCGCGAAAGCGTTCGAGCGCCCGTTCCAGCGCGTTCAACCGCGAGCCCTTGAAGAGCACCACGTCGCCTTCCCGCGCCAGGCCGAGGAGCGCTTCACCCGCCTCCTCCGCCGTGGCTACGGAAAATACCTGAGTGCGCTTGCCGTGCGCCTGCTCGACGATTTCGGCCGCGACCCGCGCCGCCGCGCCGACCGTTACCAGCGCCGCCGGCGCAAGCTGCGCGATCCGCTCCCCCACCTTCTTGTGCAGCGTCGCCGCGGCCGGACCCAGCTCCCCCATCTCGCCGAAGACCAAGAGCTTGCGCCCCGCCGTCGCCATCTGGTCAAGCTCGTCCAGCGCCAGCAGCACCGACTTCGGGTTCGCATTGTAGGCGTCGTTGATCAGCGTCACCCCGCGCACCACCGAGCGCTCCATACGCATCGGCGGCAGCTTGAAATCGCCCAGCCGCTCCGCTACCTGCCCGAGCGTCAGCCCGAGATTCGTGCAGACCGCCGCCGCCGCCAGCGCATTGTAGACGTTCCAGGCGCCCAGCACCGGCACCACGAAGGGCACGCCGGATACGCGGAAGCGCAACCCCGCCGCACCCGTCTCCACCTCGGACCCGGTCACCGTCGATTCCTTGAACAGCCCGAAAGTCACCGTCCGCCCGGCACGCCGCCGCGCCATCGCCCGCGTCATCTCGTTGTCCTGGTTGAGCACCGCCAGCCCGTTCGCGTCGATGTGGTCGAGCAGCTCGGCCTTCGCGCGCGCCACGCCCTCCACGCTCTTCAGCCCTTCCAGATGCGTCTCCGAGACCGTCGTGATCACGCCCACGTGCGGCCGCGCGATCCCGGCCAGGTACGCGATCTCCCCGGGCCCGCTCGTGCCCAGCTCCAGCACCGCGAATTCGTGGTCCGGCCGGCCCCGCAGGAGCGTCAGCGGCAGCCCGATCGCATTGTTGAAGCTCTTCTCGGTGCGCAGCACCCGCGCGCCCTTGCCCAGCACGTGCGCGATCATCTGCGTGGTCGTGGTCTTGCCGTTCGAGCCGGTCACCGCCACCACGCGCGCATCGAGCGTCGAACGATGCTGCCGCGCCAGATCCCCGAGCGCCAGCAGCGTGTCCTTCACGCGCACCACCGGAACCCGGTCCAACTCCTCCTCCGCCACGAATTCCCGCGCCACGATGCACCCCCCCGCGCCCTTCTTGACCGCGTCGCGCAGGAAGTCGTGGCCGTCGAAATTCGCTCCGGTGAGGGCGACGAACCAGTCGCCGGGCTGAAGCTGACGCGTGTCGGTGGATACGGCAATCACCTGGCCCGAGTGGACCGGAGTGATGAATTCGCCGCCGACGATGCGGCAGACGTCTTCGGCAAGCCAACCCATGGGAGTGCGCTCCTTCATCCGCGAACCGCCTGCGCCGGGGCGGAAAGCCACGGCGTCCACGCAGGGTATCGGCTGGGAAGCAGGAAACGTTCACTCGGCCTCATGGGGACCCTGATTATCGGAGGTTGGCGGGAGCCGGCGAGCGCGGCCAGGAAAGGTCGCCACGGAACGGACCGAAACGGAGTCTACTGCTCGGGAGCCAGGTAGCCCATCGAAGCCAGGGCTTCGCGGGCGCTGCGCTTGTCGTCGAAGGGCTTGACCACGTCGCGGAAGATCTGGCCGGACTCGTGGCCCTTGCCGGCGATGAGCACGAGATCGCCGGTGCGGGCCATGGCGAGCGCGGCGCGGATCGCCTCGGCGCGCTCGACTTCCACGGTGTAACGCCCACGGTCGGGCATCCCTTGCTCGATTTCCGCGATGATCGCGCGCGGCTCTTCGGAGCGCGGATTGTCCGAGGTCACGAGCGCGAAGTCGGCGAGCTCCTGGACCGCGGCGCCCATCAGCGGGCGCTTGCCGCGATCGCGGTCGCCGCCGCAGCCGAAGACCACGATGAGACGGCCGGGCGTGACCGGGCGAAGGCTGCCGAGCACCTTGCGCAGGGCGTCTTCGGTGTGGGCGTAGTCCACGCGCACGTCGAACGGCTGTCCGGCGATCACCGGATCGAGCCGGCCGCGCACGCACTCGACGGCGGCGGCGCCGCGCGCCACCTGTTCCAGCGTGCCGCCGCAGGACAGGATGCAGGCCGCCGCCGAAAGCAGATTGTAGACGTTGTGGCGGCCGAGCAGGCGCGTGTGGATCTCGACTTCGCCCGCCGGGGCACGGAGGACGAAGCGCGTCCCGCCCAGCCCTTCCTCGAGGATGCGCGCGGACACGTCGCACCCGGGGCCGAGTCCGTACCAGACCACGCGCCCGCGCGTCGCGGCGGCGAACTCCGCGCTCGCCGGGTCTTCGCGGTTCAGGCAGGCGGCGGCGCCGGGTTCGAGCAGGCGGAAGAGCCGGCCCTTCGCTTCCTGATAGGCCGCCGGCGTCTTGTGGTAGTCGAGGTGGTCGCGGGTGAGGTTGGCGAAAACTGCGCCCGCGAAGTGCACGTGATCGACGCGGTGCTGGACGAGCGCGTGGGAGGAGACTTCCATCGCGCAGTGGCTGAGGCCGGCGTCGAGCATGTCCACGAAATAGCGCTGCAGGTCGAGGGATTCGGGGGTAGTATTGGAGGAGGGGATTTCGCGGTCGCCGATGTGGTAGGCGATGGTGCCGATGAGGCCGGAGCGGCCGCCGGCGGCCTCGACCATGGCCTTGAGCAGGTAGACGGTGGTGGTTTTGCCGTTGGTGCCGGTGACGCCGAAGACCTGGAGGCGGCGGGTGGGGCGGCCGAGTGCGTGGTCCGCCAGGGCGGAGAGTGCGGCGCGGGTGTCGGGCACGATGAGCTGGGGAATGCGCGCGGGAATATCGAGGGGGCGCTGGACGACGACGGCGGCGCAGCCCTGCCGGATGGCGTCGGAGACGAAGCGGTGGCCATCGGCCTTGGCGCCGACGAGGGCGACGAAGAGGTCGCCGGCGGCGATCGAGCGGGAGTCGTAGACCACGCGGGAGACGGGAACGTCGGCGAAGTCGCGGACCGAGAGCTCGGGCAGAAGGGGGCGGAGGTCGCTCAGGTGCATTCCGGACTCCCGGCGGTTCATGGGCCGGCGGCCTGCGCTCGTGCGCGCGGCGCGGATGGCCCGAGCAGCCCCCATCAGGACGAACATGAGGAACATAACGATCACCTCTCTCCGGAGCAAGGATTATCGGACGCCCGACGGTGGACGGTGGACGGTGGACGGTGGACGGTGGTCGGTGGTCGGTGGACGGTGGGCGGTGGGCGGTGGACGGTGGACGGTGGTCAGTGGTCAGTGGTCGGTGGTCGGTGGTCGGTGAACGGTGGGCGGTGGGCAGTTGGCGGCGGCGCGTCGAGCCGAGTAGGTTGCCTGTGCTGAGAACCGACCGCCTGCTTGGGGCAGACCATTACTGGCAGCCACGACCATCCGTTACCGACAACCGCTCACGGTCCACCGATCACCGTCCACTGTCCACTGTCCACTGTCCACCGTCCACTGTCCACCGGCCACCGTTCACCGGCCACCGCCCACCGGCCCCCGTTCACCGGCCACGGACCACCGGCTTCTTCGGCGCGCCGGGCTCCAGCTCCTCGGGCCGGTCGGGCTTCACTTCCAGGTAGCGCAGGCTCTGCTCCAGAATCGAGGCCACGGCCGGCGCCGCGACGGTGCCCCCGTAATACGCGCCCTTGGGCTCGTCCAATACGACCAGGGCGAGCGCACGCGGCGCGTCCGCCGGCGCGAACCCGACGTAGGAGGCGTAGAACTTGTCATGGCAGTACTGACCGTTGAAGTTCTTCTGCGTCGTGCCGGTCTTGCCCGCCGAGCTGAATCCCTTGATCCGCGCCTTGGTCCCGGTCCCCTCCTCGACCACTTCCATGAGCATCGAAACCAGCGTATCGAGCGCTTCCGGTCGCATCACGCGCTCGCGCACCGGTTGCGGCCGGAACTCCATCCGCACCCGGCCATCGGCCTCCTGGATTCGCCCGATCAGGCCGGGACGGAAAAGCGTGCCGCGGTTGGCGATCGCGGCGTACGCCGTCACGAGCTGGATCGGCGTCACCGCGATCTCGTGCCCCATCGATACCGAGGTCGTCGAGTAGTCGCTCCATTTCGCGTAGCTCGTGACCAGCCCGCCCGACTCGCCCGGCAGCCCGATGCCGCTCGACGTGCCGAACCCGTAGCGATGGACCGTGTCGGTCATCCCCTGCCGCTTCAGCATGAAGCCGAGCTTGGCCATGCCGATGTTGGAGGACTTCGCGATGATCTCGATCAGGCTGAGCGTTCCGTAGGGGTGATGATCATGCAGCGTGCGCCGCCCGATGCGGTAGACGCCGTGCTCGCAGAAGACCGTATCCTTCGGGCCGAGGATCTTGCGGTCGAGGATCGCGCTCAGGATGAAGGACTTGAAGGTGGACCCGGGCTCGAAGGGGTCGGTGATCGCGCGGTTGCGCCGGTCTCCGGGGGCATACTTCTGGTAGATGTTCGGATCGAAGTCCGGGCGGCAGGCGAGGGCGAGGATGCGGCCGGTCGCGGGTTCGATGACGACCGCGACGGCGGAGGCGGGGTGCCACTGCTGGCAAGTCTCGTCGAGCGCGCGCTCGGCGGCGAGCTGGATGCTGGAGTTGATCGTGAGGTGGATGTCGGCGCCGGGGACGGCGGGTTTCTCCTCGAGGTCCTCGGGCGCGATGCGGTGCTGCAGGGCGTCGCGCAGGTAGCGACGGCGGCCGGGCGCGCCCGCGAGCAGCGACTCCTGGGCCATCTCCACGCCCTCGGCGCCGCGATCGTCCGGGCCGACGAACCCGACCAGGTGCGCGGCGAGCCGGTGTTGCGGATAGATGCGCTTCCACTCGCTGCGCAGCCCGACCGCGGCCAGCTTGAGGTCGAGGACCGCCTTCGCCTCCTTCGCGCTCACCTTGCGCTTGACCCAGGCGAACGCCCTAGGCGCCTCCAGGCGGGCGCGCAGCTCGGCCTCGTTCAGCCCGAGGATGCGCGCGAGGGCGCGCACGGCGGCGGCCTTGTCGGCGAGCTGCGACGGCACGCAATAGACGGAGGGAACCCGGATGGTGGCGGCGAGGCAGACGCCGTCGGCGGTGTAGATGGCGCCGCGCGGCGCCGGCACCTCTTCCTCCGTCTCGCTCTGGCGCTCGACGGCGAGCACCCCCTCGGCACTCCGGAGGTGCTGCAGGAAAAAGAGGCGGACGCCCAGGCCGCCGAAGGCGGTGAGCAGGAGGAGGAAGCCCAGGTCCGCCCAGCGATGGGCGACGACGGGCGGGCGGATCATGCGGGAGCCCGTTCATCAACGGCGGTCGAGTAGTCGGCGTCGGGGAGGAGCCCGACGGCGGTCGCGGGGGCGCGGGGGCGCCGGTTACTGCCGCGGGCCGGCCACCACCGCGCGCGCCGGCAGCAGGACCGGCTGGCCGCGGCGGACCTTGAGCACGCTCCAGCGCTTCGGGTAGGCGAGCCCCAGGTCGAGCGCGCTCGCCCGCTGCAACAACGCCTCGGGCGTGCCCAGGCGGGCGTTCGACAGTTCGAGCTGCTGGTTCTCCTCCACCAATCGATCGCGCACCTGCGTCAGCGCCGTCATGCGGTAGCCGAGCCGCCAGGACTGGATCGGCTGGAAGACCGTCATCAGACCGAGCAGGACCATCAGGAGCACCAGGAGCGCGACGCGATGGAGTTGCATGATCACCTCGGAGCACCGCAAAACGAAGGACGTACCCATTGCGTACTATCGGCACGAACGGCCATGGAACTTGATCGGGGAGTGCCGGGATTTCGCGCGGCCGCGATCCCGCCCGGCGGGTCCCCGGCGCCCAACTCAACCGATGGAACTCGCGCCCACCGCTTCGGCCGCGCGCAGTTTCGCGCTGCGCGACCGCGGGTTCTGCCGCAGCTCGTCGCGCTCCGGCGTCAGCGGTTTCTTCGTCAGAAGGCGCAGGCTCCCCGCCAGCGCGGCGGCGCGAAAGGCCTGCTTCACGCGGCGATCTTCGAGCGAATGGAAGCTGATCAGGACGGCGCGACCGCCGGGCTTGAGGAGCCGACCCGCGCAGATGAACTCAAGCGCGACGCCGAGGCCGCGCAGTTCGTGGTTGACGGCGATCCGCAGTCCCTGGAAGGTGCGGGTCGCGGGATGGATGCGGCCGTGACGCCCGAGCACGCCGGCGATCAGCTCCGCGAGCTCGGCGGTCGTCGAGATCGGCCGGCGGCGCCGGCGCTCGCAGAGCGCGCGCACCACCGCGCGCGCGCGCGGCTCCTCGCCCAGGTCGCGCAGGATCGTTTCCAACTGGTCGGGCGGCGCGCGGTTCACCAGCTCCGCGGCATCGGGCCCCGGCTCGCTCGGATCCATCCGCATGTCGAGCGGCCCGTCCGCGGCGAAGCTGAACCCGCGCGCCGGGTCGGCGAGCTGATCGCTCGACAGGCCGAGGTCGAGCAGGATGCCGTCGAGCGGACCCACGCCGTGGGCGGCCGACCACGCGCCGACCTCGGTGAAGTTCGCGTGCACCAGCGTCGTGCGGTCGGCGAAAGGCGCCAGGCTTGCGCGTGCGCGTTCGAGGGCGGCGGGATCGCGATCGAACCCGATCAGGCGTCCACCGGAGCCGATGGCGGCGCAGATCGCTTCCGCGTGGCCGCCGCCGCCCAGCGTGCCGTCCACGATCACCGCGCCGGGGCGCGGGGCGAGCAGCTCCAGGACTTCGCGCGGCATCACGCTGACGTGGACCGTTCCGGCCACCGCGGCACGCCTCCGGAGAGGGGGGAGCGGAGCGCTAGAGGGCCGCGGCCGCGCGCAGAAACTGGTTGAGCCAGCCTTCCTTCCGCTCGGCAAAGAGCGGCGCGAGCTTCTCGACCAGGGGCGAGAACGTGACATCGGTCCGGCCGGTGCGCGCCTGCACCCGCTTGAGGCCGGCGGCCAGGTTCTGGTAGTGCGGCGCCAGCCGCGCCAGGTGCGGCCGCAGCGTGTCCAGATCGCCGGCTTTGATCTCGGCGCGGAAACGCACGACGAACGCCCGGAGCTCCGCGAAGGAGTCGATCGCGGGCGGATTCGTCGAAGCTTGCGGCTGAACCAGGTTCATGTCACACCCCCCGAGGTTGAGATGAAATGGCGGCTCTCGCCGGTGGGTCGCCCGACCATCGGGCGCCCGTCGCATACAGTGAAACACTCACTTCGTCTGTCGGCGTCGCAGCGGTGGTCCTCACGCCCCCGGGCCGGGAACGGCGCTGGAGGGCAGCGTGAAGTCCACCAGGTTGAGGCGCCCCGCATCTTCTTCGTCTTTCCGGTCGCGCGCCTTGAGCGTCTCCGGATGGTAGAGCTTGAAGGTCTCGCCGATGCCCACGACCACGACGTCGCGCGTGAGCCCGGCGGCTTGCAGCCAGACCGCCGGGAGCAGGATGCGCCACTGGCCGTCGAACTCGACCTCGCACACCTCGGACAGGAATTTGTTGCGGCGGCGACGCCCCTCCGGCGTCCGCTCCGCGAGCGCGGCCAGATGCCGCGATTTCTGTTCGAAGCTCCGCGCCGGGAAGACTTCGAGGCACGCGCCGGTGTCCTCCCGATCGATCGTCAGGAAAACGGTTCGGCTCTCCTCCCCCGACAGGAACGGCTTGCGAAACGCGGCCGGCAAGCACAGCCGGTTCTTGGCATCCAGCACTTGCGGGGAGCGGCCGAGGAACAACACAGGTTCTCGCCCCCACAGCGAACCACTTTCAACCACTTCGTCCCACAAGACGAGGGAATTGTACGGCCCTTTCGCCTCCCGTCAAGTTCTTTTCCCCGTGCGGATTCGCGGGTCGCTGCGCATTCAACACCAGGGTGGCGAAAGCCCCAAGAATGGGTGAATTCGCGTGTCCAGGCCCCAGTGCTAGTGGTCCGACCCGGATACGGTTTTATCACCCGGGCAGAAAAAAATCGCGGGCACCGCGGAAACCCTGCGGTTGCTGGGTTCGCAGCGGGGGGCGACGCAACTGCTGCCAAACACGCGGGTTGGCGGAGGCCGTTGCGGGATGTTATTCGACCGATAACGCCGCGATTCCGTGCGCCGCCTGAAGACCCTTGAATTGACTGGGATCAAGTCTGGTGGGATAAAGTGGTAGAATGGACCGGCGGGGGGGCAAATCGAAAATAAAACTGTGCAAATTCAGCAGAATGGCGGCGCGGAAAGCGCGGAGCGGGGAGGAGGAGCGTGGGCGGGCATTTGGGCGGGCGGTGGCTCTCCGCGCAGGGGAGCCGGGCGGGAGGGGGTCAAATTTGTGGCGCAGGCGTCCTCGCCTGCGCCGCAAGCTCGCCGGCGTCGGAGTCCCATGGGCCTCATCCGATCTCCGGATCGAGGCCCCCAGGTCCGAATCGGAATCTTACGACAGCCTACTCAGGCGGAGCCTACGCCGAAGACGAATCGCAATTGGCCCATGGTTCCGCCGGAAGAGGCTGTCGTAAAAGGCCCGGAATGGGCGCTGGATCTCGCAGAAACCGCGATCTTGTAGGGGCGGGCCTTGTGCCCGCCCCATGGTGGCAAGGCCGGCAACCGTTGCTGGGTCGGCCACGATGGGGCGGCCACAAGGGCCGCCCCTACAGGAGGATGTTCGACAGGTGCCGCGCGGGGGGCCGGCGCGACACTGTTGCGACCGCCTCTGAAGGCGGAACTACAAACGAGTTGAATGGCCGATCTACGCTGCTTGGCACCGCAGACGCTCCGGCTTGCCTGGGGCGGCGATTCGCGCTGTAGTGCTGGTGTCCCGTCAACGTCGTTGCTTGGGGTCGTTCGATTCGTGGCCCCTCGGGGCGCCTC
>JACRIP010000695.1 GCA_016220045.1 Planctomycetota bacterium | reverse complement strand
CGCCGCTTCCGCCGCCGCCGCCGGGGCCGTCCCCGCCACCTCGCCCGTCCCTGCCCCCGCCCCCTCCCGTGCCGCCGAAGTTCGGGGGCGCATCGACCGGCTCGCCGCCATCCTGGACTTACCCTATAAGAGCGGCGGCGGCAGCGAGAGCACGCTGGGCGCCCTGGCGCGCGAGCTGGACGCGGCGCTGTCGGTGGAACCGGGCGCCGCCGATCTTCTGTGGCAGCGGGGCCGGGTGCGTGCGCGGTCGGGCCAGGAGAACGCGGCGCTCGAGGTAATGCGCGTCGCCGTGGCGCGCGAGGCCGTTGAATCGCCCCACTGGCAGGAGTACGCGGACCTGCTTTTCTCGGCCTGGACCCGGCTGTTCCGACCGGCGGCCGGCGCGAGTTGGGGCGAGGGCAGCGCCGACGCCGCGCCGACCGGGCAGCGCGGTCGGAAGCGCGCTGCGGCGCTGGCGGAAGAGCTGCGGGCGGTCGTGCGGCGCGCGACGCCGGCGGGCGCGGCGGCGTGGTGGCCGGGCTGGCGACGGGGGTTGGAATTCCTGCTCGACGGGAAGTTCGCGGAGGGCCAGGCGGCCCTGCGCGACGTTTCGGAGAGCGCCGACAGCGCGCTGGTGTGGCGCGCGCTGGCCTTCGCGCGCCTGATGACGGGCGACGGGGACGCCGCACTGGGCGCGTTGGCGCAGGCGACCCGACGCGACGCGTCGGCGCTGGGCCAGGCGGCGGCCTGGCGCCTGACCGCGCTGGTGCACTGGCTGCGCAACGAGCCGGAGCGCGCCATTGCCGCGTGCGACGAGACGCTCGCGCGCCTGCCCGGCGATGCCGACGGCTACTCCACGCGCGGCGTCCTCTACGCGCAGAAGGGCGACCCGGCCGCGGCGCACGCCGACCAGTCGAAGGCGCTCGAACTGGCGCCCGACCTCGCCGTTGCCTACGCCCGCCGCGGGCTCATCCTGCTCGCCCAGGGCGAAGACGCGGGGGCCTTCGCCGACTTCGAACGCGCCGTGACCCACGATCCGGAGGAAGTCTCGGGGTTCGTCGTGCTGGCGCGCGGACGCACCGCGGCCGGCGACGCGGCGGGCGCCCTCACCGTCCTTGATCGGGCGATCACCCTGGCGCCGAGCTCGGGCGAGGCGCGCGTCGCGCGGGCGGCGGCGCGGCGCGCGTCCGGGAACACTCCCGGCGCCGAGGAGGACCTGACCGCGGCCCTGGCGGTGCTGGCAGACGCGCCCGACGTCTGGCATGAGCGCGCGGGGGTCCGGCGCGCGCTCTTCGAGCGCAAGGGCGCGCTCGCGGACGTGCGCGAGGCGCTGCGCCTGCGCCCGGGCTACGCGGCGGCGTGGGTCACGCTCGGGGGTCTCCTGGAGGAGGAGCAGGACCCGGTGGCGGCGATCGATGCCTACAGCAAGGCCCTGACAACTGACGGCCGTTCGGTCGCGGCCTATTCGAGCCGCGGGACCGCCCGGCACCGCTGCGGCGACTTGAAGGGCGCGTTCGACGACCATTCCAAGGCGATCGAGCTGGCGCCGGGGCTGGCGGCCGCCTACGTGAACCGGGGCCTGGTGCGGCAGACCTGGGGCGACCTGGGCGGCGCGCTCGGCGACCTGACGAAGGCGATCGAGCTGGAGCCGAAGCTGGTGGTGGCCTATGTGAATCGCGCGCTGGTGAAGCGCGACCTGGAGGACGCGAAGGGGGCGATCGCGGACGCGACGACGGCGCTCACGCTGGAGCCGAAGAACGCGATCGCGCTGGTCAATCGTGCGGAGATGCTGCGGCTGCAAGGGGACCCGGACGGCGCGTTCGCCGATTTCGCAGCGGCGCTCGCCGTGCTGCCCGATCTGCCGGAGGCGTTGGGCGGTCGCGGGCTGATCCTGGAGCGCCGCGGTCGCTACGCGGATGCGATCAGCGACTTCCAGCGCTTTCTGGAAATCGCTCCGGAACATCCGATGGCCGATCGCGTGCGTTCGCGCGTGGCCGCTTGTCAGTCACGCCTGGGCGGCGCAGCGAAGAAGGAGGCCGGGGGAGAGAAGCACCCGTAGGCCGCGGCCAAACCGGGGTCCGCGGGCACGGGGGCGGATCCGGGACCCGTGGGATTCGAATCTTCTGACCGATGGGCGGGCGCCGCCGGCGAGCCCGCCGCTGAGTCGATGGAAGGATGACGGTCGATGCATTTGACGACACAGGGCGGTTCCGGATTCACCGAGATTTCCGTCAAGGGTCGGGTCTCGAAGGCGGCGGAGTTCGCGGCGTTGCGCACGGCCCTCTCGCAGGCGGTGCAGCGGAAGAAGGTGGCCGTGATCCTGAACATGGAAGGATGCGAGTACATTTCGAGCGAGGGGATCGGGGCGATCCTGGAGATTGCGTCGGAGGCGGCGCAATTCAAGAGCACGATGTGGATTCTGCGGCCGAGCGTGGGCGTGAAGAAGGTGGTGGAGGCGCTGGGCGTGGAGCGCGAGGTGCCGGTGATCCAGACGCGGGAGGAGGCGGTGAGATCCGTGCGCCCGGACGACCTCCTGGGGGGGATGACGCCGATGCCCGGTGATGACCTGGGGCGGCCGCGCTGACGGTGGCCAGTGGTCGGTGGCCAGTGGTCGGTGGCCGGTGCCGGGCGACCGCGAGGTCCCCGGACGACCTGCCGCTCCGGCACCGACGCCTTGTGGCGCTGGCCTTTCCCCTTCGCGCGCGGCGCTACGGGGCACGGGCTTCGCCTGCGCACCGACGGCGTCCGACCGTGACAGCCGCCCAGATCTCTCCGGCATCCGCGAATAGACGGGGTGGGCCTCCGGGATCCGGAAGCCCACCCCGTGTCGATCTGCACTCGGAGGCAGACCCCGGTCTAGACCTAGCCCTGCTGCGATCGGAGGATCGTCGTTTCTGACCCTCCCACCTCACCCGCGGCAAAGGGGATTGCGCACCGACCACTGGCCACCATCCACCGACCACCGACCACGCGCTACTCGGTCACCTCGTAGGGCTTGCCTTCCCAGAGCACGACCACGCGCGTGCCGAGGGCGAGGAACTTCGCCAGCCCGGGCGCGTCGGCGAGCAGCTTGAAGTACTCGTCGCTCAGGTACTTCACCTTCACGGTCTCGGTGCCGGGCTTGAAGCCGGCGTCGTACCAGATTTCGCCGTTCTTGTAGAAGGTGCGTTCGGCGACGAGCTTGACCAGGTCGGGCTGGGCTGCGCCCTGCTTCCCCTTGGCCTGCGCGTCCTTGTCGCGCTTCTTGAAGCCGGAGAAGCCGCCGCCGCCCGCGGACGGGGCGTCGACGCGCCCGGACTTCATCTCGTTCGCCGTCTGGCTGGCGTCGACCCCGCCGGCGCCGGCCCGCTCGCCGGCCGCGCCGACCGCATCGCGCGCCGCTTCGGCTTCCTCGCGCAGCCCGGAGTCGCCCTCGAACCCGCGGCGCAGCGCCTCGTCGGCCGGGGCCGGAGCCGCCGCGCCCGGCGAGCCCGGCGGCAGCGCCTGCCGCCGCCCGACGTCCTCCAGCACCAGGTAGGAGGTGTAGGGCGTCAGGATGCCGAACTGCTTGGCCAGCGACACCACCTCGCTCTTCAACTCCGGATTCTCGCCGCGCAGGCGGATCTCATCCAGCAGATACCCGATCTTCGAGACCGCCCACAGGCGCGGCAGCGCGTCGTGCTGGTCCCCGGTTGCGGCGAAATTCGCCTCGTAGGTGATCCGCCGCTCCGCGCCGTTGACCTTGCCGGTGACGTGGATCGCCTTGTGGCCTTCGCCCTTGTAGCGGCCGTAGACCACGAGCTGCGAGCCGCGGAAGAGGTCCGGCATTTCCTTGGGGTAGCGGTCGTAGGCCTCGAGCCCCTCGAAGGCGAGCTTGACGTCCGCCAGCACCGGGTGGGCGATCTTGTCGTAGAAGTTCGAGACCTTGACCTCGATGTTCTCTTCGGGCGTGGCGTAGTCGCGCGCGCCGTGGTTGAGGTCGGCGAGCTTGTCGAGCAGCTTGGCATTGAGGTCGTAGCCGACGCCGAAGGTGAAGAGGCGGAGGTTGGGGATCTTCCTGGCGCCGACGCCGCCGAGGATGGCGTCTTCGCGGGACTCGCCGATCGTCGGGTTGCCGTCGGTCACGAAAACCACGCAGAAGGGGCGGTTGGCGTCGTTGGGGGCGAGATCGAGGGCGGACTGCAGGGCTTCGTGGATGGCGGTGCCGCCGCGCGCCTTCATGCCGTCGATGAATTCGAGGGCGGCGGCCTTGTTCGCGTCGTTCCACTCGACCAGGCCGTCCTTGAGGCGGCGGGCTTCGGTGGCGAAGGAGATGACGTTGAAGCGGTCGCCGGCGTTGAGGCTCTGGACGCAGAAGCGGAGGGCCTTCTTGGCCTGGTCGATCTTGTTGTTCTCGACCATGCTGCCCGAGGTGTCGATGACGAAAACGACGTCCTTGCGGATGACGTCGGCGTCCTTGGCTTCCTGCTTGGGGGCGACGAGGAGCATGAAGTAGCCGTCCTCGCCGGCCTTGCGCCAGGTCAGGAGGTTGACGCCGAAGTCGTCCTCGGAGAGGGTGTAGTAGAGGATGAAGTCCTTGTCGGGGAGGACCTTGGACTGTTCGAAGGAGACGACGGCGTTCTTGTCGCCCTTCTTGACGACGTCGACGTTGTGGGAGGGGGAGAAGACGTTCTTGAGGGGGAGCTGGGAGGCGATCTGGACGCGGAGGGCGACGAGGTCGAGGGGCGCGGAGGAGAACTTCTCAGTGTTCAGGGGATATCTGTAGGTGCAGAGGCCGTTGTCGTTGCCGATGACCTCGGAGTATTCGAGGCGGACGCGTTTGGTGCCGAGGGCGGGGATGGGGAAGATGCGCAGCTTGAAGGCGCGGGTGCCCATGTATTCGAGGAGGGCGGGGTCCTTCATCTGGCGGACGATGCCTTCGTAGATCTGGGCGGCCTTGTCGCGTTCGAGGAGTTCGGCTTCGGTCTCCTGGCCGTCGATCCACATGGAGAACTTGGAGACGGAGGCGCCGGCGGGGAGGGGGAAGATGTAGAGGCCTTCGAGCTGCATGTTGTTGGGGTTGCGGAATTCCTGATCGACGGAGGTGACCGCGACCTGGTTATCGATTTTGACTTCGACCTTATGGTAGTTGACGGCGAGGGGGATGGCGCGCCAATTTGGGGGATCGACGGGGCGCGGGGGGATGATGATCATGCCGTCGGCGAAGAGGGACGCGGGCGCGAGGAGAAGCGCGAACGCGGCTGCGACGAGGGCGGGGAGCCGGCGCGAGAGCATGGGAGGGCCTCCTTCCACGGGTGAGCGATGGCGATGTTCCGGGGAGAACGGTAGTTGCGGGGATTGGATGCGCGCGGCGGGCGGGGGGTTCCGGAAATCCTTGAAGTTTCGGGCGACGCCGCTAGAATGGCGGGCCGACGCGGTGGGTGTAGCTCAATTGGTTAGAGCACCAGACTGTGGCTCTGGGGGTTGCGGGTTCAAGTCCCGTCACTCACCCCACTTCGGAGGGGGTCCTGCGTCGTCCCGCCTGCTCTCACGTCGTCCGATGGCGCGCCGTCGTGCGCGCCCCTTGGGAATACGCCGTAGCCGAGCGCGCCACCCGTCCGTCCCGATGGCGGCGCCGTGCAGCCGGATGCGGCATCGTGGAGGAACATTCATGCAGTACGGGAAGTGGGTCGGTATCCTGGTCCTGGTGGTCGGCTGCGCATGCGGCGGCTGCGACAAGAAGTCGGCGGCCACTTTCGATTCGCTGCTTCCGTCATCCAAGACCGCGCCCCCGGGGTACAGCGGAGCGGTTCCCTCGCCCGACGCGCAGGGCGTCGCCAAGGCGCTGCGCGGATCGAGCTTTGCCGACGCCGCCGGGACCTCCTGGACGATCCAGTCCTTCGCCGTGGTTCCCAACCCGGCGAGCGGGCTGGGCCCGGTGGTCCACGTCACGCGCGCCGGCGGGGAGGGCTGGCTCCCGACCCCGGGCGACGGCGACATCGCGGACCTGTATCGCCGGGTCCATGGGTCGGCACCTGCAAGCCTCACCGGCGCGCTGTCGGCCGAGTACCAGAAGGGGCTCGCCGCGCTGAAATAGCACTACCAGGCGAATCGCGCTCGGGCAAGCAGGTCGCCCGGCCGGGGAATGCCGCCCGCACGGCCGGCCCGTTCGTGGTTCCGCCTTCGGAGGCGGTCGCCAAGGGTGCCGGCAGGGCGGAATCGGCGAGCCGGCGGCGCGGACACGGGGGTCCGCCCCTACTTCCGGCCACGGCTCCCGGTAGGGGCGGACGCCTGTCTCCGCCCCGGGGGAGCGTCCGCCGCGGCCCGATCGTCACACCCAGGCGGGGACCCGAGACTGCGAGCGGATTCCTGCGGGCGTGCTCCCGCCTCACAGGCCGGTGTCGTCCTCCCCCCCGCCGCCCTCCACGTCCCGCACGTCGTAGTAGCGCGCCTCGTCGGGCCGACCCAGCTTCTCCAGCAGCCGCCGCGCGCGATTCAGGCCGTCCCGCTCGTACGGCTCGACCGCCAAGTACTCCTGGACATACCGTAGGGCGGCATCGAGCTGGCCTTCCTGTTCGTACAGCTCGGAGAGGAAGAACCAGGCCTCGGCATTGTTGATGTCGAGGGCGAGGCAGGATTCGTACTCGCGCACCGCGCCGGGCCGGTCACCCATCGCCCGCAGGATCTGCGCGAAATCGAAGTGCGTATTCGCGTCCTCGGGGGCGAGCTCGGCGGCGCGTCGCGCGGCCGCGGCGGCCTCGGGAAGTTGCCCGAGCTTGTAGTGGAGCAGGGCGCTGGCGATGAAGCTGTCCTGGCTGGTCGGCACCAGGCGGCCGGCGCTGGCGTAGGCCGTGAAGGCGCGCTCGTAGTCGCCCTTCGCCTCCGCGACCTCCCCGAGTCCGAGCGCGGCCCAGACGTCTCCGCCGTCCTCCGCGACCGCCTGCTCGTACTCCTCCCGCGCCTTGGCGAGGTTGCCGAGCTCCTGGTGCAGCGCGGCGCGCGCGCAATGCAGGGAATGGCCGAAGGCGATCGCCGGATCGTCGAGGTAGCGCGAGAGTTCCGGACGCACGCGCTCGGGCATGCCCTGGCGGCGCAGCAGTTCGGCCTTCTTGAAGAGCCAGAACAGCTCCTTGCGCGGGTTCCCGGCGAGCGCGGCGTCGAGCGACTGCAGCGCCGGGCCATACTCGCGCCGGCGATAGAAGAGCTCGTAGCGCGCGAAATGGGTGCGGTGGAGGGCGGGATCGAGCGCGAGCGCCGCCTCGTAGAAGGGCTGCGCGCCGTTCAGATCGTTGAGCTCGAGCAGCAGATCGCCCACGCGCAGCAGGTACTCGGGATTGTCCGGCCAGAGGTTGGCGGCGAGGTCGAACTCGGTCAGGGCCTCGCCCTTGCGGCCGAGGT
>JACRIP010000099.1 GCA_016220045.1 Planctomycetota bacterium | reverse complement strand
GGGACGTGATTCTCATGGGGCGTGAGACGCCATTCTCACTACAGGCGGGACGCGACACCCTCGCTCCGCCTCGTAGTCGTCGTCTCTGTGCCTCTGTGTCTCTGTGGTTCCGTCGTCGTTTCGCACACCGGACATTCTCCGCGGCGGCCATCCCTTGCCAAACCGGGGCCGGCTGTGCTAGATTGCCCGGCTCCATCCTACGGCATCTCTCCCCACCCAGTCGAGGCTTCTCGCGCATGGACGATCGCAAACGCCAGGGCATCGTGCGCGGCGTGATCGGCGGCGGATTCGTGCTCCTCTTCATCCTGCTCCTGAGCGGGTCCGACCGCATGGCCGCCCAGTGGTACCGCTACCGGCTCGCCGCCGGAACCACCCCCGAGGACAAGACCGCCGCCGCGCGCAACCTGGTCGCGATGGTCAGGGCCGAGCGCTGCGAACTCACCGAAGACCTCGTGAACTACTACCTCAAGAAGCTCCACTCCGACGGCGCCGTCGAACCCCGCCCCCCGCTCATCGGCGAAGGCCTCGCCGGCCTCAAGGAGCTGGGCAAGCCCGTAATCGGGTATCTCCAGTATTCCTTTTCCACGCCGGGCAACCTGCACCGCCTCTTCGACGCGCAGGCGGTGCTGGAAATCGAGCCCGAGACCGCGGGCCCGATGTATTTGAGCGTGGCCCAGGACCCGTCGCAGGCCCCGGAACTGCGCATCTGCGCGGCCTTCCAGGTCGGCCGCCTCAAGTACGCCCCGGCGGCCGACGCCCTGCGCGCGCTCACCGCCGACCCCCAATGGGGCATCCGCTCCGCCTGCGCCGGCGCCCTCGCCTCCATGGGCCAGCTCGAGCTGCGCGCCTGGAACACCGCCCAGCTCGACGACCCCCTCCACGCCATCCGCCTCGGCGCCGCCATGTACATGACCAGCCACGGCTGGCGCGAGGGCGTCCCTACGCTCATCGCCCTAGTCCAGGACGCGCCGCCCGCCATCCGCCCCGTCGCCCTCGCGGCCATGCGCGAGGTCGCCGATGTCTCCATCATCCAATTCCCCGCAGACCCCAACGCCCCGGCCTGGACCGCGGCCGCCGGGCTCCTGCGCACCTGGTGGGACCAGAACGCGGCCAAGCTCAAGCTCCGGAACGAGAACAACTGACGCCGCCGCCGGAGCGCACCGCACCATGCTCACCCGCATCGGCACCGTGATCCTCAAGGTCTCCGACATGGAGCGCTCCACCGCTTTCTACCGCGACCTCCTCGGCCTCACGGTAAAATACGCATCGCCCGGCTGGACCGAGTTCGCGCTCGACGGCGCCGCCCTCGCCCTCCACCCCGCGCCCCCCGAGTGCGTGGCCGACGTCGGCGCCAACGGCGTGACCCTCAACTTCGCCGTGGACGACCTCAAGAAGGTCGTCGCCGAACTCAAGAGCCGCGGCGCCCCCAGCGACCTCACCGTCATTTCCGAGGACTTCGGGAAGTTCGCCGAGATCCTCGATCCCGACGGCTACGCCATCGGCATCGTCCAGCTCAAGAAGACGTAGCGCCGTCGCCCGCGCGCTCCGCCCCCCCCCGCATCCTCCCCGCCCTTCCTCCAGGAGTCACCCGATATGCTGCCGCAGCCCGCCGCCGAGCACATCGAAGCCTGGGTCTCGGACTTCGCCGACTCCCCCGCCTACGCCCGCCTCTCCGATCACGAAAAGGAGCATTCGGAGATCGTGCTGCGCGCCTTCCTCAACGCCGCGTGCGCGCATCGCGGCGTCGATCCCGCGGAAATCGGCGCGGAGGACGTGCGCGTGGCGATGCTCGAACATATGCCCGACCTGCGCGTCTCGGCCTGCACCCAGCCCACGGTGCCGCCGGTGATCCGCGCCTTCCTCGAATCGCTCGAAGAGGCCGGGCGGCTCGCCGGCGGCCGCGACCTCGGCCAGCAGATCGGCGTGCTCGCCAAGGGGTACTTCGACCGCTGCTCCGCGCGCGGCGGCCGCCGCGGCGTGCCGATCCAGAAACCCGCCGCCGCCATCGGCCGCAACGATCCCTGCCCCTGCGGCTCCGGCAAAAAGTACAAGAAGTGCTGCGGCTGACGGGGTTTGGAGGTTTCGAAGTTTGGGAGTTTGGGGCCGGAGAGCCCGACGGACAACGACGTGACGACGGCCCAGGGGGGAGCCGGATCCCCGGGAGATGCCCGACCGACCGGGAGTCTCCAAACCGCTAAACCCCCAAGCTCTCTTCCCCAGAGAACTGCCCTCCTCCCCCGAATGCTCCAAACCTCTCTGTCGCTCGGTATTGGAGGTTGACTGCGTCCCCCCCACCGGCTATTCTCTGGATCGACGAACTACGAACCCCCGCTCCCACGAGACTCCGCGATGACCGCCGACCCCCTCATCGGTAAACGGTTCGGGCATTACCTGATCCTCGAAAAGCTCGGCGAAGGGGCGATGGGGGCGGTCTACAAGGCGCAGCAGACCAACCTCCAGCGCCCCGTCGCGCTCAAGCTCCTCCCCCCCGCCTACAAGAACAACCAGTCCCTCCTCGAACGCTTCCAGCGCGAGGCCATGGCCGCCGCCCGCCTGGAAGACCGCCACATCGTCCAGGTCTACGACGTGCTCCGCGAAGGCGGCGAGACCTTCATCGTCATGCAGTACGTCGAGGGGAACTCGGTCGAGCAGATCCTGCGCGAACGCGGCCGCCTCTCCGTCGTCAAGGCCGTCACCATCACCCTCGCCGTGCTCAAGGGCCTCGCCCGCGCCCACGCCAAGGGCATCCTGCACCGCGACATCAAGCCGGGCAACATCCTGCTCTCCAAGGAACGCGAGGTCAAGCTCGCCGACTTCGGCCTCGCGCGCTTCGCCGGCGAACAGGCCTCCATGACCCACCCCGGCCAGGTGATGGGCACCCCGTTCTACATGTCGCCCGAGCAGTGCATGGGCGATCGCCCGATCGACCAGCGCTCCGACCTTTACGCCGTCGGCGTCACGCTCTACGAAATGCTCACCGGCAAGGTCCCCTTCCACGGCTCCTCCGCCTACGTCGTCATGCGCCAGCACGTCGACGAGGACCTGCCCGACCCCGACTCGGCCGACAATCCGGTGCCGCCCGAGATCAGCACCATCGTCCGGCGGCTGACCGCGCGCGATCTCGCCGAACGCTACCCCTCCGCCGAGGCGGCGATCGCCGACCTGGACCGCTGGCGCAAGTGCCAGCCCCAGGAAGATACCGTAGGCCTGACCGGCACGCGGCGGCGGCAGAAAACGGGGATGATGACGAAGGCGCTGCGCCGCTCGGAAGGCGAGCCGCCGACGGCGGAGGTGGCCACGCCGGGGCTGGAGCCGACGCCTTCGCCCCCGGACGCGCGCACCTTTCCGCTGATCACGCCGCCCGCCCGTCCCGCGCCCGGCCTGGAGGAATTCGCCACCGCGGCCGCGCCGCCCGTGCCGGCGCTGGATGCGCCGGCGCCCGCGACTGCCGCAGAGGAGTCGCTCCCCCTCGCCGCGGCGCGCCGCGGGGACACCGCCCGACGGGTGCGCGCGCGCGAGGGGACGGCGAGCGGGCGCGACGCGGCGCCGCGCGCCCCTGCGCCGTCGCGCCGGCTGCTGGTCCTGGGCTTCGCGGGCGCGGGTCTCTGCGCGGGCGCGCTGCTCTGGTTCCTCGTCTTCCGCGGCGAGGACCCGAACGCGAAGCCGATCGTGCGCGGCCCGACCACGCCGGCGCTGCCCGCGCTGCCCGCCGCCGATCCGGCGAAAAAGCAGATCGCGGATCTGGTCGCGCAGGCGCGCACCCTGCTCGAGGTCGATCAGGCCGCGGACGCGGTGAACGTCCTCAAGACCGTGCTCGGGCTCGACCCCTCGAACCGCGAGATCGCGGAGCTCCTGCGCGCGGCGTGCGACCGCGCCGCCGTGCTCGAAAAAAAGGCTTCGGCGGAGCATTTTCTCAAGATCGGGCGCGAGGAGCTGATCAAGGAGCAGTGGGACCGCGCGCTGCGCGCCTTCGAGGACGCGGCGGGGCACATGGACCTGCCCGAAGCGCGGCTCGGCCGCGCCGAGGCGACGGCGCGCAAGCTGGAGGCGGCGGGCGATCTCGACGGCGCGGTCGACGTCGCGCAACGCGCGCTCTCCTCGGACACCGGTCGCGGCGGACCGGCGGAGCAGTCGCTGTCGCGCGAGCTCGAACGCATCGCGCGGCGGCGCACGGACCAGTCGAAGACGCAGTCGGTCAAGCAGGAACTGGAAGACCTGCTGCGCCGCGGCGAGACCGCGGAGCGGGGCAAGCGCTGGGCGGAGGCGGTCGCGGCCTACGGTGAAGCCCTGAAGCTGCTCCCGGAGGCCGGGCGCGCGCCGGTCGCGGTCGCCGCCGAGCGCTGCGCCGCCGCGCTCGCCAAGGAGCAGAAGCTCGACGCGGACGTCGAGGCGCTGGTGGCGGGGTCGGCGAAGGCCCGGCTGGGGGGGGATATGGCGAACGCCTGGGCGCTGATCAACCGGGCGGCGCTCCTGCGCCCGCTCGACCCGCGGGTGGTCGCCGAGCTGAAGGCCCTGCAGGAGCACAAGAGCACGGGCCTCGCGCTCGCGCGCGACTGCCGCGCCAAGGGGGATTGGCCGCGCGCCTACGAGATCGCGCGCAACGTCCGCCGCGCCGATCCGACGCACGAGGAGGCCTTCGCGATCCTGAAGGAGGCCGCGGGCCATCTCCTGCCCGACGGCTGCCGCGGCGTGGGGAACGTGCCGGCCGATCCCGATTCCGGCTTTCCCACGCGCATCCTGGCGCGCGACGATTCCCTGATGGCGCTGGTCCCCGGCGGCAAGTCTCCGATGGGCAGCGATTCCGACCGCCCGGACGAGCGGCCGGAGCACGAGGTGGAGCTGTCGGACTATTACATCGACGTCGCCGAGGTCACGGTCGAGCGCTACGGGAAGTACCTGCAGGCGACGCGGCACCGCGACGGGACGCCGCCCTGTTTTGCGGGGGAGCCGGAGGGGGAGGACCACGGCCCCATGTTGTGGAGCAACCCGCGCTTCAATGCGGCGGAGCAGCCGGTGGCGGGCGTCGACTGGATGGACGCGATGGGCTACGCCGCCTGGACCGGGCGCCGGCTGCCGACGGAGGCGGAGTGGGAGAAGGCGGCCGCGTGGGACCCGATGCACAAGCGCTACTGGCGCTACCCGTGGTGCGGCGAGTGGGACCGCACGCGCTGCAACTCGGCCTGCTACTGGGCGGGCAAGGAGCTGGAGACGATGCAGGCGGTGCGCGCGTTCTGGGACGCCGAGGCGAGCCGGGGCGGGTCTCAGGCGAAGACCTTGCCACCCGGGACGTTTTCGGGGAGTGCGAGCTTCTACGGGTGCCGGGATCTCGCGGGCAATCTGTGGGAATGGTGCCTGGACTGGTACGAGCCGGACTACTACAAGAAGTCCCCGACGAAGGACCCGCGGGGTCCGGAGCGGGGCGCGGCGCGCGTGCTGCGCGGAGGCTCCTGGCACGAGGGGGGCCCGTGGTTGCGCACGGGGCTCCGGACGTTTGCCGAGCCGAAGAGCGGCGGCGAGTATCTTCAGTATGCGGGGTTCCGCTGCGTGCTGCCGCTGTGGGAGGGTTCGAAGGGGAAGTAACCGCGCGCGGCGCGCGCAGGTTTGGAAGTTTCGGAGTTTGGCGGTTTGGATCGTTTGGGGGCGGCAGGCTCCTGCCCCGGTAATCACCCGAGCCGCAGGATGCTGTGGGCTTCGCGATCACCGCGCCAACGCGGCGCGCGTTCGGGCCCGTGCCACGACGCGGCCGAAGGATGTGGCTCCGAGCACACGTGCGTTCGTAGTTCCGCCTTCAGGCGGAACGAAGGGCCCTAGCGGATGGTACTCGGCCGGCGATTGCGCCTGAAGATGCTGTCGCAAAAGGCGCCGGAAGAGCGGAATCGGCGAGCTGGCGGGGCGGACACAGGGGTCCGCCCCTACGTCCAGCCACGGCTTTCGGTAGGGGCGG
>JACRIP010000694.1 GCA_016220045.1 Planctomycetota bacterium | reverse complement strand
GGGCCGTCGCCCAGGACGGCTCGCTGTCGATCGACGTGCCGGAAGGATGGACCTTCGAGGGCGCAGGCCTCGGATTTTCCACCTGCTCCGATGCGGACCGGCGCCGGCATGGCGCGGTTTCGACCTCCCAGCAGTTCTTCGTGCCGGAGGCGGGCGTCGCGCTGCCGGGCGTGGAGGTGAAAGGCTATCTGCCGCCGGTGCAGGCGCTCGCACACCTGGGCAGCAAGCACGGCGTGCGCGACGTGGAGGTCCTGTCCGAGAGCGCGCTTGAGGAGGTCGACCCGGAGGCGGCCCGCCAATGGCGGCCCTGGCAGGCGCAGGGCGCTCAGGTGGATTCCCGGGTGCTCTACCTGCGCTTCCACAACGGGCGCGCCGGCGAGACCGCGCGCGGCATCTACATCGTGACCTGCGTGGCGGCGCCGATGGCCGGCGCCTGGACCTGCTTCGCCAACGGTTGCTGGGCGCCGGAGGCGGAGTTCGTGGAGACCTGGCTGCCGGTCTTCGTCCGCATGACGACGAGCGCCGCCGTCAACGACTCCTGGGTCGCGGCCACCCAGTCCCGGCAGGCGGCGGAGACCGCGCGGCTGAACGGCGGACTGATGAAATCGATCGCGGCGTCGCAGCACTCCTTCGACCGGTACCTGGGCTCCCTGCGCGACGCCGGGCGCAGCCGCGATTACACCAACTGGGCGTACAGCCAGACCACCCTCGGCCAGGGGAACTGGGTGTCGGAGATGGAGGGGGCGGAGGTGGTGCGCACGCACCAGTGGGGCCTGGAAGAGCGGCAGACCGGACAGGAGCTGGAAGGCCGACCATGGAACACCACCAACTTCACCGGACGGAATCCGTGGAGCGGCGAAGACCTCGAGGCGGTCGACACCCGGGCGGAGTACGAGAAATACCTGAGCGGGAAGTAGGCGGGCAGGCGGGCGGGCGGCAACCGGGGATCTGGCCGCCCCAGGAGGCCTGTCCGTTTCCGTGGTCCAGTCGTGGTCGCGCACTACCGGACCGGCACCCGGCGCCGCAACAAAGCTTGACGGGCGCGCGTCCGCGGCCTATCATGCCGGGCTTTTTCGCACCCGCACCAAGGAGTCCCTGCGTGAACCCGCTCGTCCCCGCGCTGACCCGCGCGGTCGTCGGCCTCGGCCTCGGCGCCCTGCTCCTCGCCGTCGCCGCGCCGCGCGCCGCCGCCCTGGAGCCCGCGCCGGTCGCGATCCGGCTGACCACCCAGCCGCCCGCGAACCAGATCCATCCCTTCCCGGTGACCGCTCCCACGCACCTGCTCATCGACGTCGCCGATGCGACCGGCGCCCCGGTCAAGGACGCCGTGCTCCATGTTACGCTCAAGGCCCCGCCCGCCGGCCGGCTCTTCAGCACCGGATTCCCGATCTTCGAGGGGACCACGAGCTTCAGCTTCGAGACGCCGGCGCCGGAGGGTAGGGCCGACATTGTCGCCTACCTGCCCGTGCGCGGGGCGTACGCCGTCACCGTCAAGGCCGCCCCGCCCGAGGCCGCCGCCGCGCAGATGCGGTATCACACGGAGACCTTCACGCTCGACGTGCCGGAGAACGCCGCCCAGGTGCGCAACGCCGCGCTCCTGCTCGGCGGGCTCTTCCTCGTCGGGCTCGCCGCCGGGTGGTTTTTCGCCCGCACCCGCCTCCTCCTCCTGGCCGCCGAATCTCAGGCTCAACCCGTAGGGAAGTAGCCATGCCGCCGATCGCCCGTCGCGTCGCCTCCGCCTCCGCCTGCCGGACCGCCGGCGCCGCCCTCCTCGCCCTGGCCGCGCTCTGCGCCGGCGCCGCCCCCGCCTGCGCCGGACCGGGGCACGGCGAAGCGGCCGAAATGGGCGTGGGCGCGCCGATGGAGGACCTGGTCGTCACCGCCCCGGACGGCCGCACCCTGCGCATGACCGCCGATCCGAAGATCTCTACCGTGGGCGAACTCACCACCTTTCACGTGGACGTCGAGGAGACCGCGGGCGGCAAGGCGGTCAAGGGAGTGGTCTTCGAAGTCGAGATCGCGCATGCGGAGCACGGCGTGCAGGTCTTCGGCGCGCGCGGCGTCGGACCGGAGGGCTCCTGGACCTTTCAGTATCAGTTTTTCGACGGCTCGAACTACACGCTGAAGTTGCGCGCGCTGCCGGCTTCCGGGGACGGCTGGCAGCCGATCGCGGGCGCAGCGACGGTGCAGGTGCGCGCGCTGGAGCCGCCACCCGCCCTGGTGATCCGGATCATGGCGCTCCTGCTGGGCGCGATGGCGCTGGGCATGGCGTTGGGCTATGCCGTGCGGCGAGGAATCGGGGGAGGCGCGAGGGCGTAGCGGGGGCGGGGGCGGGGGGCCATCGGCAGGCGTTCGGGGCGACGAGTCGATCACGTAGGCGAAGTGAATAGCCACCGAACGCACGGAACACACCGATAGACGACGCTTTTTTTTGTTGATTGCCGAGCGGGCGACCGCTGTTCGGCCACGGGCGGCGTGGCGCGCTCGCCGGCCGATTCAAGAAAGCGCCGTCTCCCGGTGTGTTCCGTGTGTTCGGTCGCTATCTCTCGTCGCCTTTTTCACCGCCCATGGCCGCCGCCAGCGCCGCGCGCAGCGCCGCGCGTGTGATCGGCTTCGAAAGCAGCCGATCGACGCCTGCCGGCAGTTCGCCCGCCGCCTGCATCAACACGCCGTAGCCCGTGATCATCACGACCGGAGTGCGCGGCGCCCGGAGCTTCACTTCGCGCGCAAACTGATCCCCCGCCATTCCGGGCATCGCCCGATCGGTGAACACGGCGTCGAAGCCCTCCGCGCCCAGGCGCGCAAGTCCCTCGACCCCTTCGCCGGCGCAGACCGCTTCGTGCCCCTCGAGCGCCAGGAATTCCTGCAGCAGTTGCCGGAGTTGCGGCTCGTCTTCGACCACCAGCACGCGCAGGGGGCGCCCGGCGCGCGCGCCGGATGCCGGATCGGCCTCCGCTCCGGGCGTCGCGGCGGCGGGGGCGGCGGGGGCGGCGTCCACCGCCGCGGGGACCGCCGCCCGCACCGGAAATTCGACGGTCATGCGCGTTCCCTGCCCCGGCGTGCTGGCGATTTCCAGCGCGCCGCCGTGCCGTTCCACGATCCCGTAGACCATGGCCAGGCCCAGGCCCGAGCCCTTCACGCCCTTGGTGGTGAAGAACGGCTCGACGCACCGTTGCCGGACGTCCTCGGTCATGCCGGCGCCGTCGTCCTCGACTTCGATCCGAACCTTGTCGGGGGCGGGGGTGCAGGTGCGCAAGGTGATGGTTCCGCCGGTGGGGAGCGCGTCGACCGCGTTCAGGAGGAGGTTGATCCAGGCGTCGCGCAGCGCGGCCGCGTCGCCGCCGAGCTGCGGCAGGTCCGGCGCGAGGTCGTGTTCGATCCGGATCGAGCGGCCCTGCGCCAGCGCCTGATCCCGCCACCGCGGCTGGGTCAGCGCCAGCGCGTCCGTCACGGTCTGATTCAGGTCGACCGGGCGCAGCGGCTCGTCGACGGCGCGTTCGCGGTAGAATTCCCGCATGCGCGCGACGACGGCGGTCGCGCCCACGGCGGCGCTATGGATGCGCTCGAGGTACTCGGCCACCCGCTTCGAGTCGGCGAGCAGCTCGGGATTGCACTGGAGGATCTCGGTGAACCCCAGGATCGGGGAGAGCAGGTTGTTGAAGTCGTGGGCGATCCCGCTGGAGAGCTGCCCGAGCGCGCGCAGGCGTTCCTGCCGGGCGACCTGTTGCTCGAGGGCGCGCAGGTTGGCCAGCGTCTCTTCGAGCCGGCGGTGACTGTCGCGGAGGGCGGCCTCGGCGCGGACGCGCGCCGTGACGTCGCGCGCGATCCCTTCGAACTCGACGTAGGCGCCGGCGGCATCGAGAATCGCGGTGATGCGCTGCTCGATCCAGAGATACTCGCCGTTCTTGCGGCACCAGCGCACGGTGCAGGCCTGCTCCGCATCCTGCGCCGACGTCAACAGCCCCGCGAGCCGCGGCTGATCCTCGGGGTGGAAGAGCCGGCGGAAGAGCTCGGCGTCGGCGTAGAGTTCATCAGGGATATACCCGAGCAGCGGAGTGACCGCCGGGCTGATGTACTCGACGGCGAAAGCGGGGCGGAGGCGGCAGCGGAAGACGATGTCCGAACTGCGTTGGGCGAGCCGGAGCAGCGCGTCGGCGCGATGCTGCCGGGCGTCGGCCTGGTCCGCATCGAGGAGCGGCGCGGCGAGCGTGTCCGCCCACTCCGTCGCGCGGCGCACCAGCTCGGGGCGGGAGGCGTGCGCCTCCGGCAGCAGGACGTGGAGCGCCCCGAAGACCCTGCCGGCGGATACCAGCGGCAGCCCGAGGTAGGCGCAGGGGCCGGCCTGCGTCGCGCGACACGGATGGCGGGGCGACAGGCCGGGCAGGGAGGTCGCGGGAATCGCGACGACGCGGGACCCGGGTTCCTGCAGCCGCCGGCGGACGGCGTCCGGCACCTCGATCGGGCACTCGCCCGAGAGCGCTCCGCAGGAGCCGCGGCCCGCCCATACATCGGGTGAACCCGGTAGGGTCGAGCGGACCGACAGGCCCGCCAGCACCGCCTCCAGTTCGGCGGGGAACCGACCTAGTGCCGCGAGCACAGCCTGTTTCAAGTGGAGCACGCGCGGCCCCTTTCCCGATGCGGCGAACCTCAGATGCGAGAACTGCGGGAGCGACCCACACTGCCTGTGCAACCGCCGTGCCTCCGCGGACGGCGCGCCGTCACTGGGCGGTCGCCGTGCGCGGACGCCTAGGGCGTACGCAATCCGCTGCGTCCAATGCGGGACACGAGGGCAGAAGTCGGCGGGGACCGGGAGCGTGTCAGAGTGTAGGAATGCGCGAGAATCCCTGAGTACTCACGGTGGATGGGGAAATTCCCGCATGCGGGGTGGGGCGGAGGCCTGGAGAAGTGAGGAACCTGAGAATAGATCGCCGCTCTACACTCGGAATACGCCGAACGGCCATGGCGAGATGGTCCTCGGGGAGCATGCGCTTCGCCGCGACGGCATCGGGTGCGGCGCGTGGTGCGCGCCCGATGCCTTCGCGGCGAGGACGGAGTCCCGCGGCAACCCCGGCGATCGGCTTACTCCGTGCATTTGGTGGCGATCTTGACCCGATTTCCTCATTCCCCCGTCGCCCTCCTGCGGTGCTGTCTACGCTGATCCCCCTACGTCCAGCGAGGAACTGTTCCGATCAGCGGGAACAGGACGCTACAGCCCCTCCGCGCTCCGCCGCCGCGCCCGCTCGCCACCCTCCTTCAGCCGCCCTCCGAGCGCCTCCAACCCGCGTTCCAGGATCAGGTCGCGCCCGCCCGTGAGCAGGTCCGGGCGCCGCACCTCGACATCGGGCGTTACCCCGATCCCCTCCAGGCGCACGCCGCCCGAGAGCATGGGCACGTCCACCACCGGCAGGAGCATCACCGAGCCGTCGGAGAGCGGGATGAACTCCGACCCCAGGACCGCGCCCGGGGTGCGGCGGCCGACGAGCAGGCCGCGGCGCGCGCGCTGGAAGTTGTGGGCGAAGATCTCCTTGGCGCTGCGCGTGCCCTCATCAATGAGCACGACCACCGGCTTCTTCCAGCGGCGGAGCACGTCCTGGTAGACGCGGTTCATCACGAAGGGCGAGCCGCCGCGGCCGCGCAGGTCGAGTACGAGACCGTCGCAGTCGGCGAGCGGGCCGGCGATGGCGCGGGAGAAAATCGTCCCGATCTCCTGGGCCAGGAAGTGATGAAGATGGACGTAGCCGAACTGCCGGCCGTCGCGCTCGATGACGCGGATGGACCGGCGCGAGGCCTCGATCATGTTGAGGCGCTCAGGTTTGAACCGTACGACGTGAAGGGAGGCTTCGTCGGCGGTGGACTGCAGCAGGAGGGAAGCCTCCTGCCCCTTCTCAACGCGGACATAGAAGCGGGGGGCGGAGGGCACGCCGCAGTCGTTGCCCGAGTCCTCGAGGTCCGCGCTCTCCGCGGGCGCCACGTCGTTGATCGCGAGCACGCGGTCGCCCTTGCGCGCGCCGGCGCGCTCGGCCGGCCCGCCCTCGGCCGCGACCGCGACGTACCAGCCGCCGTCGCGCCGCGCGATCTCGATCCCCGCCTGCCAGGTGGTCTTGCCCGACATCTCGGGCTGGTAGTGGGTGCGGTAGACCTCGTGCTCGATCAGCGCCGTGTGCGAGGCCTTGAGCTCGCCGAGCATCTCCTTGATCACGCCGTGGAGCTGCGCCGGGTCCTCGGCGTCGGCCGCTTCCCCGCGGTACTTCTCGCGCACGGCCTTCCAGTCGAGCCCGTTCAGCTTCTTATCATAGAAGCGGCGCTGGATCGTGCGCCAGGCCTCATCGAACACCCCGGTATCGGCCGCTGCGTTCGCGGCCGGAAGGAGCAGGGAGAGCAGGGCGACGAGGGCGAGGCGGCGTAGGGCGTGCGGCATGGAACGGCTCCGGCAGGGGGCGGCGAACGGGAGACGGGGGACTGGGCACGAACGCGTACTCTACGGGGGGAGAGGCGCGGGTGTTTGGGGAATCCCCGGGGGGGGGGGGGGATCAGGGGGCGGGGCGGGACGTGAATGAGTATGCGCAGTGGATCGCCACCGAGCGCACGGAACACGCCGCGAGACGACGCCATCCTATCATCGACCCGAAGCAAGGCTGGAGTCGCCCGCCATCGCCGAATCCGTCGTAGGGGCGACCCGTGTGGTCGCCCGCGCTCCCGCATGCGATGTTCGCGCGCATGCGGGGCGGGCATCCCCCTTCGCCTCCGGCTACGGGGGACAGGCCAAGGCCCGCCCCTACGCGAATCCCGGGGGCGGGCGCAGGTACGGCTTTGAGTTCGAGTCCAGTGTCACGTCTACGCTAATCCCCCTGGTTGGCGTAGGGGCGGACCCCCGTGTCCGCCCCGCCTGCCAAGGCCTGTTGCGCCGCCAGGGCGGACACGGGGTCCGCTCCTACCTCCTCCGGGAACCGCTCGAATGAGCGTAGACGGGACGCTAGTGTCCTGGCAACATCGATTCTTCCGGTCGGCGTAGGGGCGCCTCGTGAGGCGCCCCGAGGGGCCACGAATTGAACGACCCCAAGCAACGACGTTGACGGGACACCAGCCCAGGGTCGGGTCTTTGAAAAAAATGGCGTCTCTCGGCGTGTTCCGTGGGTTCGGTGGCGATCTTCTCCGCCGCGGCCACGCCCCGCCCGCATCCAGCGCGTCCGCCCCCCCGGCCCCCCCCCCCACCCCCCCCCGCCCTTACGGCGCCTCCCCGCGCTCCAGGATCTTGGCACGGTAGCGCATCGAGGTCTTGCCGTTGACCTTGACCTTGGAGGCGCCCTTGACGATCTCCAGTTCGACGGGGCCGGCGAGGTCGAGGGAGAGGATCGTGCCGTCCTCGAGGGCGACCGCCATGAGTCCCTCGACCTGGTACGAGAGACCGGGAAGATCCTCGGTGCGTTGCACGCCGATCTGCAGGGTGAAGTAGACCTGCGCCGCGCGGCGGCCGTCGATGGTGACAAGATCCCGCAGCCGGCCCTTCGACTCGGCCTTGAAGCCCACGGGGTTGTAGAGCGGGCCGAAGAAGATCTGGCCCACGACTTCCGGGGGCACGGTCCAGGTCTCGCCGCGCTTGACCGGCTTGTCGGGGAGCAGGCCGTAGAGCTTTTCGGCGAAGGCCGCGTCGTTCTTGTCGTCCTGGTTGATCTCCCCCTGGGCGGAGTCGATGCGCACCGCCGTCCCGCGGCCTTCGAGGACCACGGTCTTGCCGTGGAGCGAGGAGCCGACGGTATCCTTCTTGGCGCTGCCGCCCTTCGCGGACTCCTTGATCGCCTTCTCGTAGGTGCGCTCGATGCGGAAGCCGCCGTCCGCGAGGGCTGCGGTCATCACCTGGGAGTAGATGCGGGTCTTGGTCTCGGTGGACTCCCCGGTCTGGCTGGTGACGTTCGAGGGATCGCCGTTGATGCCGGCGGCGCGCGCCTTGAAGTCGAAGGTGGTGACGGAGGTCTCGTCGACGTGGAGGCGCTGGCCCTTCCAGAGCTTGCGTTCGATGCGATAGCCGTCTTCGGCGCGGACGAGCCCGCCGAGGCAGAGGAGGGCCGCGACGGCGGCGAGAACGGCGGTCGCCGCGGACCTCGGGAGGCGCACCATGGTCGGATCCTTGCAGAGGGGAAAGGAGGTGGCTACTCGTCGCGCGCGCGGCCGCGCTGCCCGCGTCCGGCCCGGTCCGCCTGCGCCTCGCCGACGAGCACGCCGTGCTCGGCGATGTGCGCGCGGTACTTGACGCTGCGCGTGCCCGTCGCCTGCGCCGAAGCGCCGCCGAGTCCGACGCGCGCCGCGATGGGGCCGGACATTTCGAAGCCCAGGATGGTGCCGTCTTCCAGGGAGAAGTGGAGTGTCCCGGTCGCGGTCGCGCCGGCGCCCACGTCGAGCTGGTACTGGATTTCGGCGCAGCGGCGGCCGTCCACCTGGACGTATCCGCGCAGCACGCCGCGCGCGCCGCCGGCCCCGCGCCCGAGCAGCGTGGCGGCGGCGCCTCCGAAAAACACCTTGCCCAGGGCCGTGGCGTCGGCGGCCCAGGGCTTCCCGGACTCGACCGCGGCGGCGGGCCGGAGCGCGTAGAGCTGCTCCGGCCAGAGCGCGCCGTCCTGGTCCTCGAACGCGATCCGGCCCTCGGCGGCGCGCACTTCCGGGCGGCCCTGCTTCATCGAGAGGTAGACCACCTTGCCCGCGAGCGAGGTCGGCCGCTCCTCCACCTTCGAGGAATGGAGCTGATCTCCCGACTGGATCGCCTTCGTGTAGGTGCGCCGGATCTCCGGGCGGCCGTCGGCGTCTACGGTCATTTCCTGGGTGTAGGAGCGGAACTCGGAGCCGACCTGGTCGCCGGTGCGGGCGGTGTCCCAGCCGCGCGCCTTGGTTTCGACCTCGGTGTGGCTGGACTCCTCGGCGGCGAGCCGCTGGCCGTTCCACAGCTTGCGCGCCATGCGCACGGTCTCGCCGGCCTCGCCGCGCGAGCCGAGCGGGGGGAGGAGGAGCAGCAGCAGGGCGCCGGCGGCGAGGGCCGCGAACGGGCGTGCGGGGGCGGGTGTGTGCATCGCAGGTCTCCTCCGGGGTGGGGTCCGCGTCAATTCCCTTCCTCCGGCGGCGGTTCGTCGCCGCCCTCGCCGCCGCCGCCGCTCCCGTCGTCGCCCGAGTCGGTCGGCGTAGTCGGGGGTTCACCCTTGGCGAGCACTTTCGAGCGGACCTTGATGCGCCACGTGCCGGTGGCGGTGAACCGCTCCTCGCCCTCGATTCCCTGGTCGATGGACATCGGGCCGGCGAGGTCGATTTCGAGGAAGGCGCCGTCTTCGAGCGAGAAGAAGGCGTAGCCCTTGATGTCGAATTTCTGGCCGGCGGACTGGTCGGTCTTCTGGATGTCGAGCTGGAGGCTGAGGCCGATGTGGGCGCAGTCGCGGTCCTGGTAGCGGGTGATCTGCTTGAGGAGGCCGTAGGCCTTGAGGCGGAAGCCTTCGGGGTTGTATTCGTTGGGGAAGAAGAGGGGGCCGATTTCGTCGCCCTTGAGGGTCCACTGGTCGCCGACCTTGACGGCGCGCTTGGGGAGGAGGGCGTAGATCTGTTCGCTGAAGGAGACGTCCTCGCGGTCTTCGCCCATGAGGTCGTAGGCGTCGGTATTCACGTCCCAGCCGCCGCCGGAGCCGGTGATGTGGACGACCTTGCCCTGGAGTGCGGTGGCGTAGGAGTCCTTCTTGTCGGAGCCGGGCTTGGAGACTACCTTCAGGGATTTCTCGTATTTGCGGTCGATGCGGAATTCGCCCTCGGGGCCGGCCTCGACCACGCGCTGGACCCAGCGGCGGAGCTTCTTTTCGACGGTGTGGCCGGTGACGGAGGTGCGGGAGCCGGGGTCGCCCTGGAGCCCGCCCGCGCTGCGGCGAAAGTCGTAGGCCTTCTCGTACTCTTCTTCGGCGGAGAGCGAGGCGCCGCGCAGGATGCGGCGCTGGAGCATCCAGGTGTCGTCGGCGCAGAGCAGCGCGGCGGCGGCGAGGGTCGCGGCGGCGCTGAGTGCGAGGGCGGG
>JACRIP010000098.1 GCA_016220045.1 Planctomycetota bacterium | reverse complement strand
CGCGGACCTGCGCGAACTGGTGAGTCGCCTCCGGAACGACCGCGACTTCGCCCGGCGCGCCGGGCGCCCGCTGGCGGCAGCCATCGCGGTCGAGACCGATCCCGAACGCTGCCGCCTGGGCATCGACGCGCTCCGGGAACTCGAGCCCGCTGCCGTGCTGCCGCTGCTCCAGCAGAATACCTCCGCGCCGCAGCCGGCGGTCCGCGCCTGCGCCGTCCTGGTGCTCGGGTCTTTCCCGGAGCGGCCGGACGCGGACGTGGCCGCGGCCGTCGCGGTCATCGAGCGCGTCTACGAACGCGATCCCCATCCGGCCGTGCGCCGGCGCGCGGCCGTGGCGCTGCTGGCGCGCGGCGATCGTCGCGGCGTCGAGAACTTTCCCGCCCTCCTGCGCGATCCCGACGCCGACCTGCGCCGCCGCGCCCTCGCCGCCCTGGTGGCCGCCACCGCGCCGGGCGACTGGCTGCCGCACGTCGCCGAGGCCCTGGAAGACGAAGACGGGCGCGTGCGCGGCCTCGCCCTTTCCCTCCTCGCCGAGCGCCGTCCGTCGGGCTGCGGGCCGATGCTGATCCAGCGGCTGCGCTCGTCACGCGAGGCGCGCACGCGCGTCGCCGCCGCCGCGGCCATCGCCACCCTCGTTGCGGGGAAGGACGCGGAGGCCCTGCGCGCGCTCCGCGAAGGCTCGACCGACCGGGAGCCGCGCGTCCGCTGGTTCAGCGGCGCCGGCCTCCTCCGGCAGGGGATTCCCGACGCCGCCGAGGAGGTCGCCGCCGGCATGACGGGCGCCGCGGAGTCCGACCGCTATCGCCTGCTCGAGCTGCTGCTCGGGGCGCCGGCCGAGCTGGCCGCGCCCCACCTCGCGCGCGCCCTCGACGACCCCGCCCGTCCCGTCGGCCTGCGCGCGCTCGTCGGCCTGGCCGAACGCCGCGACGGCGCCTTCGCGGAGCTCTACCGTGCCCAGGTGATTCCCCGACTCGTAGCCGGCTTCCCGGAACTGCCCGGCGCCGGCGCCCTCCTGACCGGACTGGTCCCGGAGGGCCCGTGGTCCGACGCGCGCCTCGACGGGCGCGATGCGTCCCGGACCAGCGCCGATTGGTGGATCCGGACGGAGCCGAGCCTGCGCTGGAACGCCGAGCGTCGGGCCTTCCTGCGCGCCACGGAATAGCCGCCGGGGGCACCGGCGTTCGATCTCATCCCCAGAGCGGAGCTTCTCGACCATGAAAACGCGCCTCCTCGCCGCCGTGCTCGCCCTCGCCGGGCTGCTCGCGGCGGTCGCCGCCACCCTGCCCGCCGCCCGCGCCGAGGGCGATGGGGCGAAGACCCTGCTCTACGGCCGCGGCGCGGATTCCGCCAACCTTGACCCGCACGACATCGACGACGGCGAGTCGGTCAAGGTCTGCAACCAGATCTACGAGGGCCTGGTCACCTACGCCGAGGACGGCCCCGCGATCGTCCCGTGCCTTGCCACCGCGTGGAAGGTCGACGCGCAGGGCACGCGCTGGGAGTTCTCGCTGCGCCCCGGCGTCCGCTTCCACGACGGCACACCCTGCGACGCCGCCGCCGTGGCGTTCAACTTCGCCCGCATCCTCGACGAGAAGCACCCTCACCGGTACGACGCCAAGTTCCCCTACGGCTCGATGTACACGGGGATCGCCGAGTGCGTCGCCGCCGATGCCGCAACGGTCGTCTTCCAGCTCAAGACCCCCTCGGCGGTCTTCCTCGCGAACCTTGCGATGTTCTCCGCCTACATCGTCAGCCCGACGGCGCTCGCGTCCGCCGGGGAGGACTTCCCCTTCCATCCGGTGGGTACCGGACCATTCAAGTTCGAGCGCTGGGACCGCGATGAGAAGATCGTGCTGGCGGCGAACGCCGACTGGTGGGGCGGCAAGCCCAAGCTCGACCGGGTGGTCTTCCGCAAGATCGCGGAGAACTCGGTGCGCTTTCAGCTCCTGCGCGACGGGCAGCTCCACATCATGGACGGCATCAACCTCGCCGACCTGGAGACGCTGGCGTCCGACCCCAAGCTCTCCCTGCTCTCGGTGCCGGGGATGAACTTCGCGTATCTGGCGATGAATACGACGCGGGAGCCCTTCAACGATCCGCTGGTCCGCAAGGCGGTGGCGCACGCGGTGGACCGGGACAAGATCCGCAAGCTGGCGCTGCGCGGGGTCGGCACCTTCGGCCCGAATCCGCTGCCGCCGACGGTCTGGGGCTACGCCAAGGAGGTCGCGGACTACGAGTATAACCCGAGCATGGCCCGCGACTACCTGAAGCAGGCGGGCAAGGAGAGCGGGCTCAAGCTGAAGCTCTGGGCGATGCCGAATCCGCGGCCCTACATGCCGGAGCCGAAGAAGGTGGCGCAGATCCTGCAGGCGGACCTGAAGGAGGTGGGGATCGAGGTGACCATCCACTCCCCCGAGTGGCAGGCCTACCTGGACGCGCTGCGCCACGGCGAGCACGAGCTGGCGATCATGGGGTGGATCACGGACAACGGCGATCCGGACAATTTCCTGTATCCGCTACTCGATCCGGACAACGCCGTACTCGGCAGCGCGCTCAACATTTCGTTCTACAACAACCCGGAAGTGCACAAGCTGATCCTGCAGGCCCAGGGGCAGCTCGACGCCGAGAAGCGGCTGGCGCTCTACCAGCGCGCGCAGCAGATCCTGCGCGAGGACACGCCGATCCTGCCGCTCGCGTACCTGCCGGAATTCGCGGCCACGGCGAAATCGGTCAAGGGCTACAAACCGCACCCGATCGGCCTGGTGCGGCTGGCGGGCGTGACGTTGGAGTAGCCACGCACGAGTCCATAGTCTAAAGTCCCAAGAGTCCAAGGTCCCACGAGTCCAAAGTCCCACGAGTCCAAAGTCCCACGAGTCCAAAGTCCCACGAGTCCAAAGTCTAAAGTCTAACGAGTCCAAAGTCCCGCGAGTCCAAGGTCTCATGTCCGAGGAGTCCCGCGTTCAGCCGGAGAATCGGAAGTCGCTTGTCGGACGGACCTCACAGACTACGGGCCGGATACGCGGATCTTGAACCGCAGACGCAAGACGGCGAATCCGAGACTCGGACACTCGACTCTGGATTCGTCCGACTTTAGACCCGTTAGACTTTAGACATTGGACTCGCGGGACTTTGGACCTTGGACGCGTGGGACTTTGGACTGGCAGGGGAGTTTCCTGATGCCCGCGCGCCTCGAGTCGCTCCGGACCATCGTCCGGCTCTTCGGCTACGCGCGCGCGTATTGGCGGTACATCCTCCTCACGGCCGGCGTCACCGCGGCCTACGCCGGCGCCAGCCGCGGCGTCGTCTACTTCCTCAAGCCCCTCCTCGACACCGTTCTGCCCGCCCAGGACTGGGGCACCCTGCGCCTCATGATCGGCGTCGGCGTCGCCGGCTCCTTCCTCGTCGCCGGCCTCTCCTATGCCAAGGACTACCTCAAACGCTGGTTGATGCTCAAGATCCTCATCGATATCCGCGTCGAAGTCTGCCGCCACCTGCTCTCCCAGTCGCTGCGCTTCTTCACCCAGCGCCAGGCCGGCGACCTCCTCTCCCGCGTCACCAACGACATCGCCGTCACCCAGGTCGCCCTCGAACACCTGTTCGACGACGCCCTCCTCCACCCTTTCATGATCCTCGCCGCCTTCGGCGCCGCCTGCGCCGCCAACTGGCAGCTCTCCCTCATCGCCCTTCCCGGCATTCTTTTTTTCGTGCTCCCGCTCCTGCGCATGGGGCGGGGGGTGCGCAAGACCAAGAAGCGCTCCCTCTCGAAGCTCGCCGACATCGCCGAGGACATCCATCAGATGTTCACCGGAGTGCGCATCGTCAAGTCCTTCCACATGGAAGCGGCGGAGATCGCGGACTTCCGGCGCAAGAACGAGTCCTACCTCGAGAAGACGATCAAGGTGGTCAAGCTCAAGGCCGGCTCCGACGCGGTCGTCGAGCTGCTCTCGGCGCTGGCGCTGCTGGGCATCGTCTTTCTCGGCGCGTGGCTGATCGTGACCCGGCGCTTCGGCATGACGGTCGGCTCGCTGAGCACCTTCGCGGGCGCGATGATCCTCCTGCGCGACCCGCTCAAGGGGCTGACCAAGACGATGAACACCCTGCAGGAGGCGCTCGCCGGCTGCGACCGCGTGTTCGAGCTGCTCGACATGCCGCCCGAGATCACGGACGAGCCCGGGGCGGTCGAGCTGACCGGCATCCGCACGGGAATCGAGCTCGCGGGCGTGACCTTCGCCTACGGTGACACCCCGGTGCTGCGCGACCTCGACTTCACGGCGCCGGCGGGCAAGGTGGTGGCCCTGGTCGGCCCCAGCGGCGCCGGGAAGTCGACGCTGCTCGACCTGCTGGCGCGTTTCTACGATCCGACCCGGGGCGCCATCAAGATCGACGGCACCGACCTGCGGCGGATCCAGCGCTCCTCGCTCCTCGGCCTGCTCGCCGTGGTCACGCAGGAGACCTTCCTTTTCAACACCTCGATCGCCGAGAACATCCGCTACGGCCGTCCCGAGGCGACCGAGGCGGAAATCGAGGCTGCCGCCCGCGCCGCCAACATCCACGACTTCATCCTGACGCTCGAGCTGGGCTATCGGACGACCGTTGGCGAGCGCGGCGCGCGCCTCTCCGGCGGCCAACGGCAGCGCATCGCGATCGCCCGCGCGCTGCTCAAGGACCCGGCCCTGCTCTTGCTCGACGAGGCGACCTCCGCGCTCGATTCGGAATCCGAGCAACTCGTCCAGGGGGCGCTCAACAACCTGATGCGCGGCCGCACGACCTTCGTGATCGCCCACCGCCTGTCGACGATCCAGCACGCGGACGTGATCCTGGCGATCGAAGACGGCGTGCTCGTGGAGTCCGGAACCCACGCGGAGCTGCTCGCGCGCGACGGCCTCTACCGGCGGCTGCACCGGCTGCAGTTCGCCGCGGCTGCGACGCCGGCGTGCGACCCGTCCCCGCCGCTCGCCGCGCCGCCGTCCGCCTGACCCAGGCGGTCGGCACACGAGTCTGCCGCACAACGCCGGGGCGGGCAGGCCAGGATTGCGGATTGACGCAAGCCGGCAAGTCCAGTAGCTAGTGTCCCGTCAACGTCGTTGCTTGGGGTCGTTCAATCCGTGGCCCCTCGGGGCGCCTCACGAGGCGCCCCTACGCCGACCGGAAGAATCGATGTTGACAGGACACTAGTCCGCGATTCGAAGTCCGAAATCCGCAATCTACCGGTGTTGGAGCTGTGGGGTTTCGGGCGCGAGCCTGACTTCGAGGATGGCCCTAGGGACAGGCCTCGGATTCCGCTCAACCGCAGCCTCGCCTTCCGTCCACCGTCCACTGTCCACCGCCCACCGGCCACCGTCCTCCGCTATCCCCCCAGGCCCGCCCCGCCCCCCGCGTCCGCCCCGCCCCCCTCATTCCGCAACGTCGCGCGGTACGCCTCCAGCTCCGGCTTGACGACGGTCTCGAAGCACGCCGGGCAGATGGAGTGGCTGAACTGCGCGCTGCTGCGCTCGGTCACATAGGCCTCGACCTGATGCCAGTAATCCCGGTCGTCGCGCACCTTCTTGCAATAGGAGCAGATCGGCAGCAGGCCGAAGAGCTTCTGCTCGCGCGCCAGGGCCGCTTCCAGGTCGCGTACCTTCGCCGCCAGGTCCTGCTGCAAGGTCACGACCCGCGCGCCCACCGAGAGCCGCGCCTGAAATTCGGTCGGTTCGAAGGGCTTGGTGACATAGTCGTTCGCGCCCGCGGAGAGTCCGGTGACCACGTCCGCCGTGGCCTCCCGCCCGGTCACGAGGATTACGTACAGGTGTCGGAGATCGGGCGTAGACCTGATCCGGCGGCAGAGTTCGAGCCCGTCGGGCGCGGGCATGAGCCAGTCCAGGACGGCGATCGCCGGACGCGCGGCCCCCCGAAGCGCGACCCAGGCGGCGGCGCCGTCCTCCACGACGTGCGGTTCGTAACCCCATTTCTCCAGCAGTCCGGCCATGGCGGCGCGTGATACCGCGTTGTCATCCGCTACCAGAACCCTCATTCCCCACCTCCTTCAGTTCGGCCACCAGAGCGGACGTCAAGTCACGCGCCGCCGCCTCGAGCCCGGCCAGGGCCGTGCGCGCCTCGGCGAGCGCGCCGGCGCCGGCGCACTCCTCGACCCGGCGCGCCGCCGCCTGCACCGCCGTAGCCGCCAGTTGTCCGGCGGCGCCCTTGAGGCTGTGCGCGGCGCGCGCGAGCCCCACGTCGTCCCCACCGTCCGCCGCCGCGCGCAAGCGCGCCAGGGCCGGCTCCAGGTCGGCCAGCGCCTGCTGCGCCAGGCGGCGCAGCAACGCGACATCCCCGGCGCACAGCCGCAGCGCGGCGCTCCGGTCCCAACCTGCCCCGACGGGTGAATCAGGTATTACACTGAGCACCGCCGCGTTTGCCGGCCCGGTCGCCCCGCTCTCCGCCGGCCGCCCCGCCCCGCCGCCCCATTCCTCCAGCACCCGGTCCATCGGGGCGATCAGCGCGCGCGGCAAGAAGGGCTTCGACAGGTAGTCGTCCATGCCGGCTTCCATGCACGCCTCGCGGTCCCCGCGCATGGCATGCGCCGTCAGCGCGATGATCGGCAAGTGGCGCCCGCTGCCGCGTTCACCCTCCCGGATCGCCCGCGTGGCCTCGATGCCGTTGATTTCCGGCATCTGCACGTCCATCAGGACGATGTCGAAGCGCTCGCGGCTGGTCGCGGCGACGGCCGCGCCCCCGGACGCCACCCAGGTCACGCGGTGCCCCACGCGTTTGAGCACGCACATGGCTAGTTCCCGGTTGACGTCGTTGTCCTCGGCGAGCAGGACCGAGATGCCGGGATGCCGGCTCGCCAGCGGTGTCGCCTGCCCCTCGGTGGCCGGGCCGCCGGCCGCGGCGGCGCCCTCCGCGGTCTGCGGCCGCGCGACCGCAACCGCCGGAGGGGCCGCCGCCCGGGCGACCGGCGCGGACGAACTCGCGGTGGCGGCGGGCGTCGCGCCGGGGGAAGATCCCACCTCCGGGAAGAAGGCGGTGAAGGCAAACGTGCTGCCGCGCCCGACCTCGCTCTCGACCCACATCCGTCCGCCCATCTGTTCCACGAGGCGGCGCGAGATCGGCAGTCCCAGCCCGGTGCCGCCGAAGCGCCGCGAGGCCGAGGTGTCGACCTGCATGAACGGCTCGAAGATCTCCTCCTGCTTGTCGCGCGGAATGCCGATGCCCGAGTCGATCACCAGCACGCGAATGCCGACCTTGCCCGCGGCCGCGGGTTCGCGCTGGGCGCGGACGAAGACGCTGCCGCGATCGGTGAACTTGATGGCATTGCCGACGAGGTTGAGCAGGATCTGGCGCAGACGCAGCGGATCGCCGACGGCCAGGCCGGGCAGGTCCTCGTTCCCGTGCCAGTTCAGGCGCAAGCCCTTCTCCTGGGCGCTCACCTGCAGGGCACGCGTAGCGTCCTCCAGGGTTTCCCTGATCTCGAACTCGACCGACTCCAGCCCCATGCGTCCGGCTTCGATGCGCGAGTAGTCCAGGATCTCATTGATCACCCCGAGCAGCGACTCCGCCGAGGTGCGCACCACGGAGAGATCCCGCCGCTGTTCCGGGGAGAGCGAAGTTTCCATCAGCAGATGCGTCATGCCGATGATCGCGCTCATGGGCGTGCGGATCTCGTGGCTCATGTTGGCGAGGAACTCGCCCTTGGCCCGGCTCGCCGCCTCGGCGGCTTCCTTCGCCTGGTGCAGTTCCGCGGTTGCCCGCTTCCGCTCGGTGATGTCGCGAAGGAAGGCGTGGAAGAGGCTCCCGCTCTCGCTGCGCACGGTGGAAATGCTCATGTCGAGGGGAAACTCGCGGCCGGATCGGTGCAGGCCCATGACTTCGACCAGGCGGTCGAGCAGCGGTCCTTCGCCGGTGCGCAGGTAGCGCTCCATGCCCGCCCGGTGGCGCGGCCGGTCCCGTTCCGGCAGGATGAGGTCGGCGACGACGCGCCCCAGCGCCTCCTCGCGGCGCCAGCCGAACATCCTCGCGGCCTGGGGATTCCAATCGACGACGCAGCCGCTTTCGTCGATGGCGATGTACGCGTCGTGAGCGGTCTCGACGACCAGCGCGAGCCGCCGTTCGCCCGCGCGCGCCGCCTGCTCGGCCGCCTGGCGCTCGCGGTTCTCGCGCTGCAGGGAGTCGTTGGCGAGTTTGAGCTGGAGCGTGCGCTCCTTGACCTGCCGTTCGGCGCGGACGGTGAGCCGGTAGTTGCCATGCTGATGGCCGACCAGGAGGATCGAGAAGGCTGCACCCACGAGGAGAATCGCGAGCGGCTGCCACGAACGGTGAGTTGCCAGGTAGGTGGGCGTGGGCGTCGAGCACAACAGCCACTCGCGGGAGGCGAAGGGCAGGGTCTGACAGTGGAGCATGGCGGCGGCGTGACCACCCGCCCCGGCGAGGGGTGGGGCGGGCAGCGGGCACCCCTCGCCGTTGCCGCTCCGGGCCGTGATCAGCCGCGCCTGCTCCGGCTCGGCCGCGTCGTACAGCCAGTAGATGAGTTCGCTCCGGGAGGCCGCGCCGAGCGCTTCCTCCAGCATGCCCGCGACCTTCCCCATGCCCAGCAGGACGCCCGCGAACGCGGCGCGCCGCTCTTCGAGGGTGCCGGCCGGCACGCCGTTGCGGTAGACCGGACATACTACGGTGATTTCCGGATCAGGGGACGGCTCGCCGGCGGCGGCGGCGGCGGGCGCGGCAGGCGGCGGCACGCAAACCGGCTGTCCGCTATCGCAGGCGGCCTCGACCGCCGCCCGCACCTCCGGCAGCACGGCGATGTCGAGGCCGTACCGGTCCTCCGCGGGCGACCGCGGCTCCACGAACAGCAACGGGAAGTACACGTCCCGGCGCGGCGCGGGAGCGGCCGACGCGACCCGATCGGCTTCGAGGGCCCCGGCCTTGAACGCCGGATCGCACACCCGATACCCGACGCGCTCCGCGGCGACCGCCGCCTCGTGCTCGGTCCGCCCGGCATCCGTCACGCGCGGCGCCCACGCCAAGGTCTGGATCTGCGGCGAACGCGCCAAGAGCGATGCACAGAAGGCGCGGAACTCGTCCGCCTCTACGCTGCGGGAGGCGACGTACAGTCCGCGCACCGACAGCAACTCGTCCTCGAAGTCGTGAAAGACCCGCCCCACCGCATCCGTCTGCGACTCCGCATCCGCGTGAAAGCGGGCTTCGCGCAGGCGCGCATCCCAGCGCTCGACCAGCATCATGAGCACCGCGCTGAAGAACACGGTGCCGAACCCGATCAGCATGACGTTGACCGGCAGCGGCTGATCGTTCTTCGCGCGCAGGGTGGCGCGCGCGGCGCCGGCCAGTCCCAGTCCGACGAGGACGAAACCCGACGCGGTATGCACGGCCATGCGGGTGACGTTGCCCCAGTCGTAGGACTGCTCGATCCCCACCATGTGGCCCACCAGGCGGCTGGCGCCGAGCGCGGCCACCAGCAGCCCGCCCACGCCGACGCCGAGCACCGGGGAGATGCGCACCTGCTCCAGCGACAGGTACAGGATCCCCAGGGCACTGATGCTCAGACAGATCGCCGTATTCATCGCCATGCGACCGGGGATGGCGGTGTTGACGGCGGTGAAGGGCTCCCCGAGCATCAGGTCGATGCCGAGCGCGAGCCCCGACAGATACTCGACGATCGTCAGGGTCCCGAAGGCCAGCGCCAGACCCGCCAGGACGCGGGCGCCGAGGGTCCGCCCGTGCCGGAGGGCCAGAAGCCCCAGCCCCAGCGCCAGGAAGCCCAGCGCGGTGTTCGGCTGCATCGGCACGAGCCGGGGATCCACCTGAACCAGGAGCGGGCTCTGGATCACCCACCCGATCAGGACGGCGAGCGCAAGAAACACGGCGCCCCAGCCCGCGATGCCGGCGAGCGTGGAGGTCGGTTTCGCCCCCGTGATGGCCGAAGAGGTCTCGGTCTTTTGCATGCCGGTACTCTATCCAGACCCCCCGATCCTGAAAAGGTCTTTCGCTAGGGCGCCGTCCCTGCCGTCGGTATAATGCCGCCCCCCTGGTCCCCCGCAAACGGGGCCCCTTTCTGGAGGAATCGTCCGTGACTCGCCTCGCCCTCCCAACCCCCCGACCGGCCCACGCCACGGGACCGTCCCGCAGCACTCTTTTTTTCGTTACGGTCGCCGCGATCGCCTGGGCCGTCGGCGCCGCGGCTCCGCCCCTCGCCGCCGACCCCAAACCCTTCGGCGACGAGACCTTCACCCGCCACTTCCCGCGCCTGCGCACCTACGACGTCCGCCATTACGCCATCCGCCTGGCCTTCGACCCGGCGCACGGCGCCATCCAAGGCGAGGTCGCGATCTCCTTCCGCCCGCTCCATCCCGCCTTCTCCGAGCTCAAGCTCGACTGCTCGGAGCTGCACGTCACCGCGGCCGCCGGCGCGGACGGCGCGGCGCTGAAGTTCACCCACGAGAAGGATACGCTCGCCGTCCAGCTCGGCCGCACCTTCGGCCCCGGCGACGAAACCACCGTCACGATCACCTACGACGGCCGGCCGCGCAAGGGGATCTACTTCGTGCGCCCCGACGCCGCCTACCCCGGTCGCCCGCTCCAGCTCTGGACCCAGGGCGAAGACGAAGACACCCACTACTGGGTTCCCTGCTACGATTTCCCGAACGATCTGGCGACCAGCGAATGCCGCGTGACCGTCCCGGCCGGGCAGGTCGCCATCGGCAACGGCAAGCTGGCCGAAATCGCGACGAATCCGGACGGCACCCGGACCTTCCACTGGAAAGAGGAGGTGCCGCACGTCTCCTACCTGCTCTCGGTCGTCGCGGGCGAGTTCACCGAACACCGCGCCGATGCGGCGGGCCTGCCGCTCCTCTACGTCGTGCCGGGCAGCACGATCGACGCCGACACGGTCGCGCGCTCCTTCGGGAAAACCCCCGACATGATCGCCTTCTTCGCCGCCCGGATCGGCCGGCCGTTCCCCTTCGAGAAGTACGCGCAGTGTGCGGTCCACGACTTCCTCTTCGGGGGCATGGAGAACGCCTCGGCGACGACGCTTACGGCGAATACCCTGCACGACGCCCGCGCGCACGGGGAGGAGTCGAGCGAAGGCCTGGTGGCGCACGAGCTGGCGCACCAGTGGTGGGGCGACCTCCTGACCTGCGCCGACTGGTCGCACATCTGGCTCAACGAGGGCTTCGCGACCTACTTCGCCGCGCTCTACACCGAGCACGCCGCGGGGGCCGACGACTTCCGGCTGGAGATGCAGGGCAACCTGGACGCCTACCTGGGCGAGGACGGCGGCGAGTACCGGCGCCCGATCGTCTGCGACCGCTACGCCGAGCCGATGGACCTCTTCGACAGCCACGCCTACTCCAAGGGCGCCCTCGTCCTCCACTACCTGCGCTTCGTCCTGGGCGACGCGGCCTGGTGGAAGGGGATCGCCCTCTACGCGGCCAGGCACGGCGGGACGAACGTCACCACCGGCGATTTTCGGAAGGCGATGGAAGAGTCGAGCGGCAAGGACCTCGGCTGGTTCTTCGACCAGTGGCTGTACCGGGGCGGGCATCCGGCGTTCGCCGTAAGCTGGGACTGGGACGAGGAACGCAAGCTCGTCGGGCTGCACGTCCGGCAGACGCAGAAGGCGGACGACCTGACGCCGATCTTCCGCGTACCGGTCGACGTGGAATTCGTCACGCCCAAGGGCAAGACGCCGCTCTGGATCGAGGTCACGCAGCCGGAAATGCACGTGGTGATGCCGCTCGACGCGAAGCCGCTCTTGGTCGCGTTCGACAAGTACGGCTGGGTGCCGAAGACGCTCGACTTCCCGAAGGCGAAGGAGGAGTACCTGTACCAGGCGGCGAACGACGACGACGTGCTCGGGCGGATCCAGGCACTGCGTCAACTGGGCGCGCGGCTGCGCGACGACGGGGACGCGCAGGGGCGGGTCGCGGAGTCGCTGGCGCAGGATGCGTACTGGGGCGCGCGGCGGGCGGCGGCCGGGGTACTCGGGGAGATGAAGGGGGAGAAGGCGCTGACGGCGCTGGCGGCGGCGGTCGAGGCGGAGGCGGACGCGCGCGTGCGGCATGCGATCGCGGACGCGCTCGGGAACTTCACGGACGAGCGGGCGTTCGCGCCGCTGCGCAAGCGGCGGGCGGAGGACACGAGCTACGGGGTGCGGGCGGCGGCGCTGGCGGCGCTGGTGCGCGGCAAGGCGCCCGACGCGGCGGCGCTGTGTCGGGCGGCGCTCGACGAAGCGTCGCACCACGAGGCGGTGCGCAACGCGGCGCTCGCGGGGCTGCTGGAGCTGGATGCGGCGGCGGGGCTGGAGACGGCCTGGAACCAGGCGCGCTACGGCAACGTGACGCACGCGCGCGGGCCGGCGGTCAGCGCGCTCGCGCACCATCGCAAGGAGGACCCGGCGGTCACCGACTTCCTGATGGGACTGCTCGACGACCCGTACTACTGGACGAGGGAGTCGGCGGCCAATGCCCTGAAGGACCGGGGAGACACCCGAGCGATCCCGGCGCTCGAGAAGTTCCTGGCGGGCACGGTGGACGGACGGCTGCGCAAGGCGGCGACGCGGGCGCTGCGGCAGCTCCGGGAGGGCTCGGAGGCGCGGCGGGTGGAGGGGCTGCGGACGGAGGCGAAGCGGCTGGAGACCGAGGCGGTGCGGAAGGAGGCGGAGGCGGAGACGCGGCGTGCGGAGGCGGAGGAAGCGCGCGCGCGGGCCAGGAAGGCGCGGGCGGAGGCGGAGAGGATCGAGCGGGAACGGGGTGTTGCAGGCGAGAGGACGAATTGAACCACAGAGGCACAGAGAGCACAGAGACGACGACGACGACTTTTTTTTGAATTTTCAGGCGGTTGAAGTCGGAGGAGGGCAACCGGATGGAGATCAACCGGATCACGGAGAAGATCATCGGCTGCGCGATCCGCATTCACAAGGCGCTCGGTCCCGGGCTGCTCGAATCCGCCTATGAAGAGTGCATGTGTTACGAACTCTCGAAGGCCGGGTTGCGCTTCCAGCGCGAGGTGGAGGTCCCGGTGGTCTATCGGGAGGTCAAGCTCGATTGCGCATACCGCCTGGACTTGTTGGTAGAGGAGCTCGTCATCGTGGAACTGAAGGCCGTGGAGCAGCTCCTGCCGATCCATGATGCGCAAGTACTGACGTATCTTCGTCTCCTAGCCCAAGTTGCGCAGTCCAGAGCCTAGAATGGCTCGCCAAGGCTTAGGAAGCGCGTTTTCACTTGGAGTTTGTGACTACATCCGGAGGTTTTTCCACCCACTTCGGCTGCCCAAGTCGT
>JACRIP010000698.1 GCA_016220045.1 Planctomycetota bacterium | reverse complement strand
GCCGATCGTCTGACTCCGGGCGCCCGGTTGCGGCTGCTCGACTCGGTGCGCCGCCCCGGTACGCTGCGCCTCGATTTCGGCGCCGGCCGCGGCGCCGGCTCGAGCGTGCGCTTCAACGGACTGGGACGACGGATGGCCGCCGAATCCTAACACTACAACGCTAATCGCGATCGGGCAAGCAGGGTCGCCCGGCCGAGGAATGCTGCTCGCAAGGCCCGCTCGTTCGTAGTTCCGCCTTCAGGCGGAGCGTACGCCGAAGACGAATCGCCCTTGGCCCATCGTTCCGCCTGAAGGCGGAACTACAAACGAGCCGGATGGCCCCTCTACGGTCCTTGGCACCGTGGACGGTCCGTCTGCCTGGGGCGGCGATTAGCGTTGTAGTGCTAAGGGAGCACCCCCATGCCTTCGACCCCCACGCCGGTTCCGGTTCCGACTCCACGGACGCTCGCGGACGCCCTCGCGGCGGCGCTGGCCGACGGCGCGGCGCGCCTGCGCTCGGGCCGCAGCCGGGTCCGCGACCTAGGCGACCTCGAAGGTATTCACCTGATGCGCACCGCGGCGCGACGCCTGCGCTCGGCGCTCAAGTTCCTGGGCGATCCGCTGCCGAAACGTGCGCGCCGCCAGGCCGGGGCCGACTTGCAGCGCTTCATGACCGCGCTGTCGCCGGTGCGCGACCTGGACGTGCTGCGGCGCGCGGTCGGCGAAGCCCCGCTGCTGCGGCCGGAGGAGAGCCGCGCGCTGGCCGTCGCCGTGGAGCGCAAGCTGGCGCGGGCGCAGCGCCGCGTGGACGGGCTGCTCGACGGACCCGCGTTCGCCGCGCTGGTGGCCCGGCTTGACGCCGCGGCCGGCGGGCTGGGCGGACTCGCGGCCGAGCACGGCCCGGGCGCGGCGACGGCGGCGGGAAACGGCGACGGCGAGGTCGTCGACCTGCCCACGGTCGGGGCGCCGGCCGGAACCCCGGTCCCGGGGGAGGGGTTTCCGACGCCGGCGACCGGGGGTGAACCTCTGGCGCTGGCCGCGCCGCGCCGCATCCTCAAGGCGATCGAAGGCACGCTGGCGGCCCGTCCGGCGACCTGGGAGGGGGTCGCGGACGAGACGCTGCACACCGTCAGAAAGTCCGTGAAACGGCTCAGGTATGCGCTGGAGTCGTTCCGCGCCGCCTACGGCCGGCCGCTGGAGCGGCTGATCGAGCGCTGCCGCGAGCTCCAGGAGGAACTCGGGGCGATCCAGGATGCCGCGACCTTTGAGCGGGCGCTGCGCGGGGCGAACCCGTTCGCCGCCGGACAGTTCCTGGCGCTGGCGCGCGTACGCGCGAGCACGGCGCGGGAACGGCTGCCGCGGCTGTGGGCGCGGGCCTTCGGGGGGAAGCTGCTGGCCCGCCTGGGCGCGCATCTGCTGCGTCGGGCCGGGGGCGCGGCCACCGGGGAGCCCGAGCAGGAGCGCACCTTCCCGATCGCCGCGGCAGGGTCCGCAGCGCCCGACCTGCCGGCAGCGGCGGCGGCGCGGCCGCCGGCGGAGCCGGTCGGACTACGGGCGACCGCGTAGTGTCGCAGATTCGCGACGGCCCGATGCCGTCCCCAGCGGCCCTTCGATCCGCCTGACGAGGCTGTCGCAAAAGTCCCGCGCCGGGCCCACCGCGCGGCACCTGACGAAAGTCGTCCTGTAGGGGCGGCCCTTGTGGCCGCCCCATCCTGGCAGCCCCAGCAACGGTTGCCGGCCATGCCACCATGGGGCGGGCACAAGGCCCGCCCCTACAAGACCGTGGGTTCTGCGAGGTCCCCCCGCCCGTCTCGGCCCCTTTTTGCGACAGCCTCTGTAGGCGGAACTTCACGCGACCCGCGCAGCCGCTTTGCGCCGTTCGGCAGGGCGGGCGGTTCGGCCGCGGGGGCGACGAATGGCCCTGCCGTCTCAGAAGTCCTCGTCCACCTGCGCCGCCTGCCAGAGCTCGGCGAACTTGACGCCCACGTAGGGATTCAGGCGCTCGCCGTATTCCCGCGGCAGGCGGTTGACGCGGATGAGCTGGATCACGTCGTCGAGGTCGCGCGGGCGGTGGGGAGCGGTCATCCCGCTCGCGAGCTTCAGCTCGAGGAGTACCGGCAGGGAGAGGACCGGGAACCCCGCCGGATCCGGCTCGGCGACCGCGGCAGGATCCGGGAAGACCACCGGCTTCGCCAAGCCATCTCCGGGGTACTCGCCGGCGAGGAGGATGTCGATCTTGACGCCGTGCTCGGTGTCGCGCAGACCCTTTGAGCCCGGGAATTTTTCGACCCAGCCGCGGCCTAGCCAGCGCTCCTTGAAGGCCGCCAATCCCGCGCGCGTGAGGAGGACGTCCACGTCCTCGGTCGTGCGCACGTGGCCATGCGCATTCGCGGCCAGCGCACCGGCGATCGCGAAGGGAATGCGCAGGTCGGTGAGGGCCTGCGCGAGCTTGCGCGCCGCGGCGTGGATCGGCGATTGTCCCATGAAGAACCTCCCCGCCCGCTCCAGCACGCTGTCCAACGCAAACTTCATCGACGCTCCCCGATTCGGCTACCCTGCGCCCCCCTCCTCCGAGAGCATAGCTCGCCGCCCTGCCGTACGCAAGGCTGCTAGTGTCCCGTCAACGTCGTTGCTTGGGGTCGTTCGACTCGTGGCCCCTCGGGGCGCCTCACGAGGCGCCCCTACGCCGACCGGAAGAATCGATGTTGACAGGACACTAGGTGAAGTGCAGGTGGGCTGTTGCGCAGCGGCGACCCTACCGCAGAGACTCCGCGACACCGAGCGCGACGACTCCTCCGCCGCGCGTCGCCGTCCGCCGCGGTCCTACGGCAAACGCTTGAGCAGCTCCGCGAGCTTCGTCTCCTTGGCCTCCAGCTCCCGCCGGAAATCGTGATGGTCGGTGCGCGAGATCTCGCGGCGTAGTTCGGCCAGGTGCCCGTCGAGCACGCCGCGGAGCAGGGCAAGCTCCTCGCGATTCGTCGCGAACTGCACCGCGCCGGCCTGGCGCGCATGCTCCGCCATCTCCGCCAGCCACGCCTTCTGCCGGCTCTCGATCTCCGCCTCGGGCACGTCCTCGGTGTGCGTGGAGATCGACCAGGAATAGCCGAACGGATCGATTACGGCGCCGCAGCGATCGCCCCAGAACATGTCGGTCACCGGCATCTTGACCTGCGCCCCGGCCGCGACCGCACGCTGGAAGACCGCGTCCGCGTCCTCCACGTAGAGGTAGAGCGCGGCGGGCGAGCCGCCCAGCGACTCGCAGGACTTGCAACCCATCGCCGGGCTCTCGTCGTTCAGAAAGAGGATGGAGTCCCCGATCTTGATTTCGGCGTGCATCACCGCGCCGCCGTCGGGCGCGGCCATACACATCACCGAGGTCGCGCCGAACGCCTTGCCGTAGAACGCGATCGCGGCGCGCGCGTTCTTGAAACTGAGCGAGGGAGTTACCGTATGGAAGCCGTCCGGGACGGCCTTGACGCGGGTGGCCATGACAGGTCCTCCTCGGGGTGTGGGGGGCGAGGGATACGGGATCGGCGGACGCGACGCTGGGCCGGGCTGGGCTGGGCCGGGCGCTGCGGAGGGGGGCGCGCGACCACACCCGCCGATTCTACGCCCGCCGCGCGCGAAGGCAATGCAATTCGGGCGCGCGACCGGGTGGCGCGGGCGCGGACACTGTGCGGCCGACGTTCCGGCTGAAGCCGGAACTGCGAACGACCGCCGCGGCCGCGCCACGCCGGAGGAGAAGGGCGCCCGCCTACCTGCGATCACGTGCGGGACACCGGGGGACGGCGCCCCGCACGACCACCCAAATGGATCGCCCTACTTCTTCGCCTTGCCCGGCTTCGCCGCCGCCGCCGCGCCCGCCGGCGGCGCCGCCTCGCCCAGCTTGAACGCTTCCTGCAGCTTCCGCATCAGGGGAACGCTCGAGATCTTCACCCGCCCCGTGATCACGTCCATCCCCCCGGGAACGTAGCCCTCCTCCACCATCCGCAGGAAAATGTCCGGCGTCGTCTTGAGCACGCAGTCCGCGTTCTCCACCTTGCCCTTCTTCACCGTGCACTTGTCCGGACCCGCGCTGAGCACCCACTTGAAGTCGTCGCCCTCGCCCAGCGAGAAATAATAGACGGTGTCCTGCTCCAGGACCCCGGCGGTGAAGCGCTTCTTCAGCTTGTCGAAGAGCTTCTTGAGGTCGGCGCTCACGGGCTATTCCTCCTGCTCGGCGTCGATCGGGTATTCGGGGCCGCGGAACTCCGCGCCCAGGGCACCCTCCTTCGCGGGCTTCTTCTTCGGCTCCTTGCGCAGCTCGCGCGCGACGATGCGGCTGACGCAGATCTCGATCAGCGGCGCGTGCGGCAGCTCCACCACCTCCCCGAGGCGCATCTTGATCAGCTCGCGCACGCGCTCGGTGACCTCGCGCACGCTCACGCCGTCGTAGGCGGTGCACGAAGCGAAAATGCGCAGCGGCGCCTCCACGTGCTTGCGCTCGCGGTAGACCGAGACGCGGGCGTCCGCCAGCGCACTCATCGCCGCCACGATCCGGCTCAGGCTCTCCTCGAGCGCCGCTACCGTGACCGAGACCTCGCCGTCGTTCAGCTTGCAGCGGATGTGCGTGTCGTACTTCGAGAAGAAGGGCGCGCAGATCAGGTACAGGGCGTGGGTCACCAGGATCCAGAGCCCGACCAGCACCGAGAGGATACGACCGATCTTGACGCCGCCGAACGCGATGGCGTTCACGCTCGCCGCGATCGCCTCGAAGGCCTCGACGTTGATGACGTCGAGGGACCAGAGGAAGCCGACCGTGCCGGCCACCAGGGCGACAATGACGTCCACGACGAAGAGGATCGAGCGCAGCCGTTCCATGGTCATTCTCTCAGCAGGTACCGGCATCCGCGGGCGGCGCACGTGCGCACACCGGGGCGGACACGGGGGTCCGCCCCTACTTGGGCAACATGCCTTCGAGGAAGTGCGTGTCCAAGTTGCCTTCGATGAAGCGCTTTTCGGCCATGATCTTCTGGTGCAACGGAATCGTGGTCTTCACGCCCTCGATGACGAACTCCTGCAGGCAGCGTTGCATCGCGGTGATGGTATCGCGACGCGTGCGCCGATGCACGATGAGTTTGGCGATCATCGAGTCGTAGTGGGGCGGAATCGTGTATCCGCTGTAGACGTGGGTATCGACGCGCACGCCCATGCCGCCGGGCGGGAAGAAGTTGGTGATCTTGCCGGGCGAGGGGCGGAAACCCTGGTCCGGGTCCTCGGCGTTCACGCGCACTTCGATGGCGCAGCCGTTCATGGAGACGTCCGCCTGGGCGAAGGAGAGCGGCTCGCCCGCGGCGATGCGGATCTGCTCCTTCACGATGTCGACGCCGGTGACCATCTCGGTGATCGGGTGTTCCACCTGCACGCGGGCGTTCATCTCGATGAGGTAGAACTTGCCGTTGGTGTCGAGCAGGAACTCGACGGTGCCGGCATTGACGTAGCCGGCGGCGCGCGCCAGGGCGATCGCGGCCTCGCCCATTTCGCGCCGGGTCTCGGGCGCGAGCACCGGGCAGGGGGATTCCTCGACCAGCTTCTGGTGGCGGCGCTGGATGGAGCAGTCGCGCTCGCCGAGGTGGACGATGTTGCCGTGGGTATCGGCGAGGATCTGGATCTCGACGTGGCGCGGGCGTTCGAGGTATTTCTCGAGAAAGACGCTGGAGTCCTTGAAGGCGGCCTCGGCCTCGGCCTGGGCGGCGAGAAAGCCGTTGATCAGGCTGATGTCGTTGTGGGCGAGGCGCATGCCGCGCCCGCCGCCGCCGGCCGCGGCCTTGATCATCACCGGGTAACCGATGGCGTGCGCGTTCTTGAGCGCCTCCTCCTCGGAGGCGAGAATGCTCTCGGAGCCGGGAAGCAGGGGAATGCCGATTTTTTTTGCGAGGGTGCGCGCGGAGGCCTTGTTACCGACGAGGCGGGTGGCCTCGGGGGGCGGGCCGATGAAGCCGATGCGGCAAGAGCGACAGACCTCGGCGAAATGGCTGTTTTCGGAGAGGAAGCCGTAGCCGGGGTGGATGGCGCTGACGTCGGAGATCTCGGCGGCGCTGATGATGCGGGCGATGTCGAGGTAGCTTTTCGCGGCGGGGCCGGGTCCGATGCAGATGGATTGATCGGCGTGGCGCAGGTAGATGGCGTCGCGGTCGGCCTCGGAATAGACCACGACCGTCTCGATGCCCAGCTCTTTGCAGGCGCGGATGATGCGCAGGGCGATTTCGCCGCGGTTGGCGATCAGAATGCGGGAAAACACAGTGATCCGGCTACTTCTTTTTGACGCGGAAGAGGACCTGTCCGAACTCCACCGGATCGCCGTTCTTCGGGAGGATTTCACGCACGACGCAGTCGAATTCGGTCTTGATTTCGTTCATCACCTTCATGGCCTCGACGATGCAGAGCACGCGGTCGAGCAGGAGCTCTTCGCCGACCTGGACGAAGGGCTTGGCGTCGGGCCGGGCGGAGCGGTAGAAGGTGCCGACGAGGGGCGAGGTGATGTCGATGAGGTCGGAGGGGACGGGGGCGGCGCCGGCGACCGACGGCGGCGTCGGGTGCGCGCTGGAGGCAGGGAGGAGCTGTCCGGGCATGACCGACGCGCCCATGAGCGCGAGCGGATTGACGGCGGCGTCGCTGCCCTTGCGCAGGCGGACCTTCCTGCCCTGGTCTTCGTACTCCAGCTCGCTGAGCTGGTTATCGTTCATGATCTTGACGAGACGCTCGATTTCCTCGAGGTCCATGGCGGGGGTCTCCGAGGGAACGGGGCGGGGGGTGGGCATGGGGAGCCGTGGGTGGTTGAGGGACGGTTGGACAGTGCGTGGGGAGTGACCACTGCGGCGCACAATGAAACACAGAAGGCTTGGGAATGCAAGGCATTTGGGGGGGAGGGCGGGGCGGGCGAGGCGGAATGAAGATTGGAGATTGAAGATTGTAGATTGCGTACCGGGGGCGGTTGGCCCGCGCGGCAGGTGGCGAGAATCGGTTTGTGGGGGCGGCCCTGGCGGCCGCCCCAGCGTGCCCCACCCCCCCCTCAGCAACGATGGTCAGCCATGCCACCAGGGGGCGGGCATCCCCCTTCGCCTCCGGCTACGGGGGACAGGCCAAGGCCCGCCCCTACGGCGACCTGGGGGAATGGCGGGGACGGGACACTACTCGATTCCGGGCGCCAGGCGCAGCACGTGGGCGCGCGCCTCCTCGGCGATCGCCGTGTAGCGCTGTTCGCGCTCGTGGACCGCCCGGACGCTGGCCAGGGAGTCGTAGCCGAAGAGGGTCATGAAGACGTTGCCGCAGCGGTTGCTAGGGGGTCGCCCGGCCACCAGAAGCGCGAGCACGACGACGGCCGCGAGCAGGCCGCGCAACGAGAACCGCCGCCACTCGCGCGGGCCAGCGACGAGAAACACGAAAATGGCGGCGCACCCCAGATGCAGCGGCAGCGCCTCGGAGTGCATGTAGCGCGGGAGAACGACCAGCAGGTAGCCGAGAATCGCGACCGTAACCGCGAGCGCGCGCGCGGCGCTCAGCGGACGGTGCAGGAATGCACGATCCTCGATCTCCGGCGCGGGCGGCGGCGTCATCGGCGGGCCTCGAGGGGGTGGGAAGCAGGCGCACGGCGCGCCCCCCATTCTATCCCCCGGCCCCGGGGGCGGTTCAAGCTTTCTTGCGCCCCGCGCCGCGCTCCGGCGTCCCCCCTAGCCCCGCCGCCTGCCGCAGTCCCGCCACCTCCGCCTCCGTGAGCCGGCGCGCCGCCCCCGGCTTCAGCTCCCCTAGCGCCAGCGGCCCCAGGTGCGTGCGCACCAGGAGTTCGATCTCCAGCCCGAGAATCCCACACATGCGCCGAATCTGCCGGTTCTTCCCCTCGGTCAGGACCAGGTCGAAGGTCGATGAGCGCTCGCCCGCCCGCACCAGCCGCACCACGGCCGGGCGGGTCACTTCGCCCTCGTCGAGGGTCATGCCCTTCTGGAATGGGGTGAGGTCTGGCTCCGGCCCGGCAACCTTGACGCGGTAGGTCTTGGGGACGTGGTGTTCCGGCCCGGTGAGGGCCTGTCCGAGCGGCGTGTCGTTGGTGAAGAGCAGCAACCCGGCGGAGTCGTTGTCGAGGCGGCCGACCGGAAAGAGCCAGCCCTTGCGCGCCTCCTCGGGCAGCAGGTCGTAGACCGTCTTCCGCCCCTGCGGATCGCGCGCCGTGGTGAGGACGCCGGCGGGCTTGTTCAGCATCCAGGTCTCGGGCGTGGCGCGCGCAATCTCGCGGCCGTCCAGCAGGATCCTGTCGGACTCAGGCGATACCCGCAGGCCGCCGTTGGTCACGACCTTGCCGTTGACGGTGACGCGGCCGGCGGCGACGGCGTCGAGTGCGAGCCGGCGCGAGAGCAGGCCGTACTTCGAAATCACGCGCGCGAGCCGCAGCGAGTCGCCATCGGCGCGACGGGCGGATTTGGTGAACCAGCGGCCCATCGGGGGGACCTCCGGGGGGGGGCGTGGTTGGGTGCGGGTGCGGCGGGTGGGGAGTGCTGCGAAGGACCACGAAGAGACGACGGGAACACGAAGGGCCACGAAGCGAGAAGCACGAAGGGCCACCAAGGGCACGGCGGCAGGCCGTGTCCGGGACAGGAGCGAAGACGAATGACGGAAGCGTCCACGAGGCGAAGCGTATCCACTCACGGCGTCGCCGCGGCGGCACCGTGAGTGGATTCGCCTCGCCTCGTGGTCGCTTCCGTCGCTACTTCCTTCCGACTTTGGCGTC
>JACRIP010000697.1 GCA_016220045.1 Planctomycetota bacterium | reverse complement strand
CCCGCCCCCGAAACGGAGCCCGCTGCCGCCACCCAACTCCCCGCTCCCGCCGCGATCGCTCCCGCCGCGACCGAACCCGACGCCGCGCCGGAAGCGCCCGCACCGCTCGACCTGCCGCCCTGGCTCGCGGGCGGCGCCGACGAGCCGGCGGCGCCGGCCCCGCCGCCGTGGCTGCTGGCGGCGTCCGAGACCTCCGCTCCGGTATCTGCCCCAGTGCCCGTCGCGCTGGAGGCGCCCACCGGTGCGCCCACCGGTGCGCCTGCCGGCGCGGGCCCGGAGCTCCCCCTTCTGCCTCCCGCTCCTGCCGGCGTGGAGCTCGCCGCGCCGAACGCGGCGGAGGCTGCGGTTCCGGTCGAAGCCTCGCCCTTCGTGGACGCGGCCGCGCCTCCTCCGCCCTGGCTGCTGGCCGGGGCCGAGCGCAAGGAGCGCGTGGTCGGCGCGGTCATTCCGCTCGCCTCCCCCGCCCGTCCCGCGGCACCCGCGTTCGCACCGTTCTCCACCCCCGCGTCACCGGGCGAGGGCCGCGAAGAGAGCCTGTCGGCTGCGCTCCCGCCCGCCGCCGCGGCCCCTCCCGCCGACCTGTCGGCCGTGAGTCCGTTCGATGACCTGCTGGCGTTGGAGCCTGCGCCCGGCGAACCCGCCGCCGCGCGGGCGGAGGGCCCGGCCGGTGCGCCTTCGTCCTTCCCGGGCGCGCCGCCGCCTGCGCCTGCGCCTTCCCCGCCGCCGGCAGACGAACCCCTGGGCGTATCGATGGAGGAGTTTGGACCGCTCGACGAGCCCACGCCGGAGCCGGCGACGGCGGCGGTGCCGCTCGCTCCGCCGACGCCGGCTGCACCCGCGGCGACCGCAGGTCTCGCCCCCACCCCGCTCCCCGCGCCGGAGGCGGAACCGGAACCGGAACCGGCAGTACCGGCGGAGGCGCAACCGGCACGCGGCGGAGGATTCCTCCCGACCCTCGGGAAGATCACCGATGCGTTGTTCGGTCGCAAGCGCGAGACGCCGGCGGCCGCGACCGCGCCGGTCCCTGCCCCGGCCGCACCGGAGGTGGACCTGGACCGGGAAGCGGAAGCGCCGGCGACTCCGGCTCCGCCCGCGCCCGGCCCCACGCCCGTTTCAGCGCCCGCGCCCGCGCCTCTCGGCGGGCGGGGAGATTCGGGTGAATACCTGGTATCGAGCCCAAGTCCCGAAGCTGCGCCTTTCTTCCCCACGATCGAGGAGCCCTCCCCCGTGGCTGCACCCCCGTCGAACCGGCCCGAAAAAGGCCCGGAGTCGGCCGACATCGACGAGATGGATCTCGACGATTTCGGTCTGATCGAAATCCGGGACGTGGGCCTGGAGGAGGGCGCCGCGGCGCCGCCTCCCACGGAGCCGACCTCCGCTCCGCCCGAGTTTGTGACGCTCACGCCGGCCCCGGCGCCGGCCCCGGCTCCGGCCCCGCCGTCCGCACCCGCACCCGCCCCGGTCGCCTTCCCGACGGTGCCGGCCGACGCCGCGGCGGACCTGCCGGTCTGGGTGGCGCCGATGGACGAAAAGGAGGCGGCGCCGCCGATCCTCAGTTCGATTCGCCCCACCAGCCTGGCGGCGCCGACCGACGCGGACCGTGCCAAGCTGATCGGCATCCTGCGCGGCGGGCGCGGCGCCGGCGCCAGCGACGTGCACATCCGCTCCGCCGTGAAACCCTACCTGCGCCTGCATGGCGAGTTGACCCAGATCCAGCATCCCGCGCTCTTCCCCGAAGAGATGGAACGCTTCGCCGCGGCGATTCTTCCGGTCGAAGAGCAGCAGCGTTTCCTCGCCGGCGGCGACGCCCTGGTCGGCTTCGAGCATCCGGACGTCGGGCGCTTCCGCGTGCAGGTCTTCCGCGATCGGCGCGGCGTGGGGACCGTGTTCCACGCCATTCCGGCGCGGGCGCCCGCGGCGCAGGAGTTGGGCCTGCCGGCGGCGGTGGCCAGGCTGGCGGCGCTGCCGCAGGGCCTGGTGCTCGTGACCGGCGGCAGCGGCTCGGGCCGCAGTACGACGCTGGCCGCGCTCGTGGACCAGATGAATCGCGAGCGGCGCGGGCACGTCGTGACGATCGAAAAGCCGATCGAGTTCATCCATACGGCGAAGAATTGCCTGATCTCGCAGCGCGAGGTCGGCCGGCACACGGCGAGCTTCGCCGCCGGCCTGCGCGGGGCGATCCAGGAAGCGCCCGATGCCGTCGTGCTCAGTGAAATTCCCGATCAGGAGACCGCGGAGCTGGCGCTTTCGGCGGCGCGCGGCGGCATCCTCATTCTCGCGGCGCTGCCGACACGGAGCGCGCTCGCCGGACTGCGGCGGCTGATCGACGGCTTCGGGGCCGGCCGCGATGCCTGGGCGCGCGGCCAGGTCTCCCAGGCGCTGCGCGCCGTGGTGGTGCAGCACCTGTTGCCGACCAAGACGGGCAAGCGGCGGGCGCTCGCCGCCGAAGTCCTGCTCAACACGCCGGAGGTGTGCGAGCTGATCCATGGCGGCCGGCTCGAGCAGATTCCGCAGGCGCTGCGCGCGAGCGCGCAGACCGGTTCCCGCGCCCTGGACGATGCGCTGCTGGAGCTGGTGGGCGCCGGGCAGATCGCCCCGGAGGTCGCGGAACGGCTGGCCGAGGACAAGGAGCTCTTCAAACTCGCGGCGCGCAAGCGCTAGCCCGGGCATCGCGCCCCGGGCTCGGGGGTTTCCCCGAACCTGAAGCGCGATCCCCGGCGGCGCGGACGCGGATCGACTCTCCCTTCAACCCCCATCGTGAAACGGGGACCCATGGCGAAGCTCGACAAGCTGCTGGCGCTGGAGAAGACGAAAGGCGCTCTCGACCTGTTCCTGGCGGTGGGGCAGCGTCCGAAGCTGCGGCTGGCGGGCGATGTGCTGACCCTGGCGACCTCGCCGGCCTTCACGGCCGAGGAGTTGCGCGGCGCGCTGGCCGAGATCTGTCCGCCGGCGCGCTGGCAGGAGCTGGAGGGGCGGGGGGAGACGCGATTCGGCTACGGCCTGGACGGGGTCGGCCGCTTCCGTTGCCATTACTTCAAGCAGAACCTCGGGGTGGCGGCGGCCTTTCGCGCGGTGCCGGACAAGATTCCGGCGCTGGCCGACCTGGGCATGCCGCCGCAGGTCGAGGGCTTTGCGGCGCTGCGCGACGGCCTGGTGCTGGTCGTCGGTCCGCCCACCAGCGGGCGCACCACCACGCTCTCCGCGCTGATGAGCGTGGTCAACAACTCGAGCCGGCGCCATGCGCTGTGCATCGAGGACCCGATCGAGTTCATGCATCCGGTGCGCAAGGCGATCCTGACGCAGCGCGAGGTCGGGTTTCACACCGAGTCCTTCCGGACGGCGATGGAGTCGGCGCTGGCGCAGGACGTGGAGGTGCTGCTGATCGGGGATTTGCCTGACGTCGGCTCGATCGGCATGGCGCTCGATGCGGCGGACCGGGGGATGCTGGTCTTCGCCGGGCTGGCGGCGGAGAGCGCGGGGCATGCGCTGGAGCGGGTGGCGGAAGCCTTCCCGGCGCCGGCGCGGCCGCGGGCGTGTTCGCTCCTGGCGGAGGTGCTGCGGGGGGTGGTGGCGTTGACGCTCCTGCCTGCGGCGGAGGGGAAGGGCCGGTGTGCGGCGCCCGAGGTGCTCTGCGCGCACCCGAGCGTGGCGGCGGTGATCCGGTCGGGGAAGCTCGACGGACTGGCGGCGGCGTTGGCGGCGGGGCTGGGTTCGTGGTATCAGCCGATCGACACGGCGCTGGAGGAGCTGCTGGGCGCGGGCAAGATCCAGCCCGAGGATGCGTTCCGGGCGGCGCAGGACAAGTCGATCTTCTCGGGGCTGGTGGGGAGGTAGCGGGGGCGGGGGGCTTTCTGCGTTTCCGCATGGCGCAGATGCTGTTCACCGCGCCGCGGTTTGCCTGCCCGCCGGCCATTCCGGCGACCGTCTCACGCGCCACCCTCGCCCTCCGCCCGCGCCCGTCCCCTCCCCCCGCCCACCGTCTCCCCCGCCCGCACTCCCCTCCCCCCCGGGAGATGGACGCCCTGGACCCCGTGTCTCCAAGGTGGAATCGTTCGCGCTCCGGGTGGGAAATCCCCGGCGTGGACGGAATCTGGATGCGCGTGCAGGGGCGCTCGCCGCCGCCAAACCACTTTTTTTTGTCGGCCCTAACCGTTTGCCCGCTCGCGCCGGACGGTTCGTCCCGGAGCCGCGGCCTGCGTACGGCGCACGGCTTGCGAGCGCGAGTGCCACGCCTCGCGGTCGCGGTTCTCCGCCGCGGCCCGGGGCCGCGCGACTTTCCCGTCCCGCCCGACCCCCGACCTAAAGGATCGAACGACGCCGATGAAGAGCCTGCTCTTCCGACCGGTCCCGGAACAGATCACCCGCTTGAGCCTCGCCTTCGCGCTGCTCGCCTCGGGTGTTTTCCTGGTCCGGGCGCATGCCATCCCGCAGACCTGGCTCGACCGCGAGTACCATGTCAAATCGACGCTCGAGCGGGAAGCGAACCGCCCGCGGCGCTTTGCCGGCGCCCAGGCGTGCACCGAGTGCCATGAGGACCAGGTCAAGGAGAAGGCGGAGGGGAATCACCGTACTCTCGCCTGCGAGACCTGCCACGGCGCGGCCGGGAAACACGTCGAGGACCCGACCGAAACCAAGCTCTTCGCGCCGCGGCTGCGCGATTACTGCGTGCTCTGCCACGCCTACGACCCGTCGCGCCCCACCGGCTTCCCGCAGATCAACCCCGCGCTGCACAATCCGCTCAAGCCTTGCATCGAGTGCCACAAGCCGCACGCGCCGGTGCCGCCCGAGACGCCCAAGGAGTGCGCGGCCTGCCACGGCGAGATCGAGCGCACCAAGGCGGTCTCGTCGCACGCGGCCCTGGCCTGCACCGCCTGCCACGACGCCCCGGACGCGCACAAGGTCACCCCGCGCCTGGTGCGGCCGACCAAGCCCCAGAACCGGGAGTTCTGCGGCAAGTGCCACGGCCCGAAGAGCGAAGAGAAGAAGGCGCCGCGGGTCGACCTCGCGGCGCACGGCGAACGCTACCTGTGCTGGCAATGCCACTATCCCCACCTGCCGGAGGGCAAGTGATGCAACGACGCGGATTCCTCGCCGGATTGGCCGCCTTCCTGGCGCCGATCCTCGGCCTGCCCTTCCGACGCGCGCGCGCCGACGGCCCGCCGGAGCAGGCCGGGGGCGCCCCGCCGCACGCCGCCGGCAAGCCCGCGGGCAAACCCCGGCGCTTCGGCATGGCCATCCAGGTCGACCGCTGCATCGGCTGCACCCGCTGCATGGATGCCTGCAAGGCGGAGAACAACGTGCCCAAGGAGCCGTTCTTCTTCCGCACCTGGGTCGAACAGTACACGATCAAGACCGACGGCGAACTGGTCGTCCGGAGCCTCAAGACCGGCAACGGCAAGCCGTCGGAATCGGTGCCGGAGCGCGAGATCATGCGCTCCTTCTTCGTGCCCAAGCTGTGCAACCAGTGCGACCACCCGCCCTGCGTCCAGGTCTGCCCGGTCGGCGCCACCTTCCGCTCCCCCGAGGGCGTGGTGCTGGTCGACGAAGAGCGCTGCATCGGCTGCCGCTACTGCATCCAGGCTTGCCCCTACGGCGCCCGCTACCTGCACCCGGACACGAAGACCGCCGACAAGTGCACCTTCTGCTACCACCGCACCACGCGCGACCTGCTCCCCGCCTGCGTCGAAGTCTGTCCCACCTCGGCGCGGATCTTCGGCGACCTCGACAACGTCGCCTCTCCGCTCACCCGCTTCAAGCGCATGAAGAAGATCCACACGCTCAAGCCCGACCTCAATACCGAACCCAAGGTTCTTTACTCCGATCTCGACGGAGTCGTACGATGAACGAGGAGCTGCTCCACAACCTGGCCGACCTCTCCAAGCAGGTCTGGGGGTACATCTACCCCAACGAGATCGAAGTCCACTGGTCGATCATGATCGTGCTCTATCCCTATCTCACGGGACTGGTCGCCGGCGCCTTCATCCTCGCCTCCCTGGTCAAGGTCTTCCGCGTCAAGGAAGTCCAGCCCGCCTATCGCCTCGCCATGCTCACCGCCCTCTCCTTCCTCCTGATCGCGCCGCTCCCGCTGCTCCTGCACCTCGGCCATCCCGAACGCAACTTCGAGATCCTGCTGACGCCCAACCCCTCCTCCGCCATGGCGATGTTCGGGTTCGTCTACCTGTGGTACCTGATGGTCGTCCTGCTCCTCGAGATCTGGTTCGATTTCCGTCGCGACCTCATCGTCTGGGGACGCGCGGCGAGCTGGCCGCTCTCCTGGTTCTACCGGGCCGCTTCGCTCTTCTCCAACGACATCAGCGACGCCGCCGTCCGCTTCGACAAGAAAGCGGTCCAGGTCATCACGGTCATCGGCATCCCCTCCGCCTTCCTGCTCCACGGCTACGTCGGCTTCATCTTCGGCTCGATCAAGGCCAACCCGTGGTGGTCGAGCGTGCTCATCCCCATCGTCTTCCTCTTCTCCGCGATCGTCTCCGGCATTTCCCTGGTCCTCCTGCTCTACATGGTGATCACGCCGCTGCGCGGCAAATCCCTCAACATGGCCTGCATCGACAAGATCGCCAGCTTCCTCTTCTACGCCGTGATCGTCGATTTCTCGCTCGAGGCGCTCGACTTCATCCACCGGCTCTACGAGAGCGAGGAGTCGATCAAGATCCTCTCCCACATGGTCACCGGCAAGCTCTTCGTCAGCCTCTTCGTGATGCAGGTCCTGCTCGGCATGGTGCTGCCCCTGGGGATGATCGTGCTGGTGAAGACGGTCTCCTGCAGCGAAGACCTGCGCAAGCTGCTCTACTTCACGTCGGCGATCCTGATCCAGATGGGGATCTTCGCTACCCGCTGGAACGTGGTCATCGGCGGCCAGCTCTTCTCCAAGAGCTTCCTCGGGTTGACGACCTACAAGATGGAAGTGCTCGGTCTCGAGGGGCTGCTGGTCGCGCTGGTCGTGCTCGCGCTGCCGCTGGTCGTGCTGGCGATCCTGATCAAGCTGATGCCGCCCTGGCACGACGAGGACGAGCCGGGGCCGGCGGCGGCGGGGGAAACGCCGGCCACCCCGGCCGAGCTGCCGGCGCCGACGGCATCCGCGCCCGCGCCCGCGCCCGACGTGGCGTAGGCGGTCGGGGCCGCCGCGCGCGCCGGCGTCCGGCGGCGCGCGGGCCGGGTCGCCGTTCTCCGGGCGGGCCGAACTGCCCGCGCATGGTGAGCCTCGGGAGCGGAGCATGGACAGCGAAGAATACGCTCGCCGGCTCAGGCACATGGAGGGGATCGTCGCCGACCTGGAGGGGCGGGTGGCGGCGCTGGAGGCGGAGTCCGCCGGCGTTTCCGCCGGGGACGCGCGCGCCGAGGACGAGTCGGGCGAAACGCTGCCTGCCGCGCCCGCGGGCTCGGAGTTTCTCGCGCGCGCGGCGGCGGGCTGTTTCGCGCGCCGCGGGGCGCTGGT
>JACRIP010000696.1 GCA_016220045.1 Planctomycetota bacterium | reverse complement strand
GCCCGCTCGGCCTCCGCCGCCTTCTCCGTTTCGAGCTGGGAGCGCTCCACCCCCAGGCGGACGGCCAGGGATCCGAGCGCGCCGAGGGCGAGGGCGGCGGCGAGCAGCACGCCGCGGTGCGAACGCAAGCGGCGCAGCGTCCGGCCGATGCGCTCGATGCGCGTCACCGACCGCGCCAGGACCGGCTCGCCGCGCTCGAACCGCCGCAGGTCCTCGGCCAGCTCCAGCGCGGTCTGAGAGCGCAGGCCCGCGTCCTTCGCCATCGCCTTCAAGGTCACCGTCTCCAGGTCGCGCGGCAGGTCCGGCCGGTGCGTGCGCGGCGGGTCCGGCTCCGCGAGCAGCACGCGCGCCAGCACCAGCTCGAACGAGGGCGCCTCGAAGGCCTTGTGCGCCGTCGCCGCCTCATACAGCGTTGCCCCGAGGGAGTAGACGTCGCTGCGCGCATCCGGCAGGCCGTGCGTGCCGCTCGCCTGCTCCGGACTCATGTAATAGGGGGTTCCCAGCATGCTCCCGCTCGCCGTCAGGCCCGACTCGGTGATTTCGCGCGCGATGCCGAAGTCGGTGATCACGATGCGGTCGCCGGCGGCGATGATCAGGTTCGAGGGCTTGATGTCCCGGTGGACGATGCCTTCCAGATGCGCGACGTGCAGGGCCTCCGCCGCCTGGGCGAGCAGGCGGGCCGCGCGCTTCGGCTCGAGCGCGCCGCGCTCCAGCTCCTGCTCCAGCGTCGGGCCTTCGACGAATTCCATCGCGAAGAAATAGGTGTCGCCGTCGCGGCCGAAATCGTAGATCGGGACGATGCCGGTGTGGTGGAGGCGGGCGGCGGCGCGGACTTCCCGCAGGAAGCGGGCGAGCGCGCGCTCATCGCGCGAGAACGCGGGCGGCAGGACCTTGAGCGCGACCTTGCGGCGCAACGCCTCGTGCTCGGCCTGGTAGACCACGCCCATGCCGCCGCGGCCGAGGACCTTGATCAGGGAGTACTCGCCGACCTTGGTGCGGTAATCGACGCCCTGGCCCGGTCCGCGCGGCAGCGGCAGCCCATCGGCCACCATCGTCTGCGCGTCGGCCGCGCCGCCCGGCACCGCCTCCGCTTCCAAGGCGCGCACCTGCTCCGCGGTCAGGATCCCCCGTTCGACGAGCTGCTGCGCCAGGGCCGGACCCGGGGCGTCCCCCTCGCGCTCGGCGAGGAAGGTGGAGAGCTGGTCCCTGGTGATCAGGCCCTTGCGCAGCGCCGTGAGCGCCAGGCGCAAGTCGGCCGGGGCGGCCATCGACGGTCCTCCGGGGGGAGCGGGCGGTGGGCATGAACAGCGGCATTCTAATGGAGCGCAGCGAGCGGGTCACGCGGAATCGGGTGCGGAAGCGCCACGAAGGCCGCGGAAGGGCCACGCAGAACGACGGGAAGCACGAAGGGCCACGAAGGTAGACGTTCCCTTCGTGGCCCTTCGTGGTTCCCGTTGGTGGCCCTTCGTGTTCCCGTCGTCCTTCGTGGTCCTGCGCCGCACCGCAAACCTCCCGCCTCCCCCCACACCCCCCCCAGCCGAGGTTTTCGATTGTCCCGCCCCCGCGCATCTGCTAGAATCGCCGGTCTTTGCCGGGTCCCCTCCCAGCCCCCTCCGCGGGCCCCTCGGTTTCGTCGCGGGCCCCGCCGGCTCCAGCGAAAGGCACCGTTCCATGGACCGTCGCGAGACCGTGTCGGATCGCCCCGCCCCCGCGTCCGCCATGTCCCAGGTCGCCGAGGACTTCCTCTTCCGCGAAGACCTGCTCGAGGCCGACCCGGACACCGACTTCGTCGTGGGCGCCGAAGAGGACCGGCAAAACGACAAACTCATCATGATCGCCTCCGAGAGCCTGTGCCCGCGCGCCGTCCGGCAGGCCCTCGGCACGGTCTTCTCGAACATCTACGCCGAAGGCTATCCCTCGCTGCGCATGGCGCGTCACGAGTACGACCTGATCATGGACGTCGAGCGCCAGCTCGGTTACTACCGCCGCCTCGGCGACCGGCGCTTCTACCGCGGTTGCGACTTCGTCAACTTCGTCGAGGTCCTCGCCCAGCGCCGCGCCGCCGAGCTCTTCGCGAACGAGCACGCGCCCGCCGACGAAATCTTCGTCAATGTCCAGCCGCTGTCGGGAGCGGCCGCCAACAACGCGGTCTACAGCGCCTTCCTGAAGCCGGGCGACGTGGTGATGGGGCTCTCGCTCGCGCACGGCGGGCACCTGACGCACGGCCATCCGGCCAACCGTTCGGGCAAGAACTACTCGATCATCGCCTACACGGTAGACCCGAAGACGGGGCGCATCGACTACGAGCAGGTGCGCGCGCTGGCGCTCGAGCACAAGCCGAAGATGCTGATCGGCGGGGCCTCGGCCTATCCCTGGGACATCGACTGGGCGCGCCTGCGTCGCATCTGCGACGAGACCCCCTCGCATCCGCTGCTGATGGCCGACATCTCGCACCCGGCCGGCCTCGCCTGCACCGGGCTCTTCCCGAACCCCGTCGGCCTCGCCCACGTGACGACGCTGACCACGCACAAGACGCTGTGCGGCCCGCGCGGGGCGATCATCCTCACCACCTGCGCCGAGCACGCGCGCAAGATCGACAGTGCGGTTTTCCCCGGAGAACAGGGCGGTCCGCACATCAACCAGCTCGCCGCGAAGGCGGTGGCCTTCAAGCTCGCGCGCAGCGAGAAATTCCGCCGCCTCCAGGCGGGCATCGTCGAGAACTGCAAGGCGCTGGCCGACGGCCTGACGCGGCGCGGGCTGCGCCTCGCCTACGGCGGCACGAACACCCATCTCCTGCTCCTGGACCTCAACTCGCTCGAACCGGGGAGCGGCGTGCCGCTGCGCGGCGACATGGCCTCGACGATCCTCGATCTTTGCGGACTGACCTGCAACAAGAACACGATCGCCGGCGACGTGAGCGCGGCGCGCCCGGGCGCGATCCGTCTCGGCACGACGATCGTGACCCAGCGCGGCCTGCGCCCCGCCCACATGGACCGGCTGGCCGAGCTGATCGCCAACCTGCTCAAGGGCGCGCACACCTTCGCCGTGCAGGGGGTCGGAAGCGAACTGAAGCGCGCGAAGTGGGAGCTGGGCCTGCTCGACGAGACGCGCCGCGGGTTCGCCGAGCTCACGCGCATCGCCGCCAAGGACTGCGCGCGGCGCGCCCCCGAGCCCGCGACCGTGCGCCTGGCCGACGAGAGCATCGGGTGGATTCCCGAGCTGCACGCCGAGCACCAGCGCCTGGGTGCGCGCTTCGAGGAACGCAGCGGCTGGGCCGCGCCGGTGGCCTACCGTCCGCTGGCGGAGGAACTGGAACTGGTGAAGAAGGGCGTCGGGCTGGTCGACCTGCAGTCCGTCGGGCTGCTCGAAGTCCGGGGCGATCGGGCCGCCGTGGCGCTCAACCAGGCTTCGACCGCCGACCTGCTCTCGCTCGCGCAGGGCCGCGGCCGCTATGCGCTTTTCCTCGGCAAGGACGGCGCGCTGATCGACGAGAGCTACGTGCTGCGCCTGGCCCGCCCGGCGCCCGGCTTCGACCGCTTCCTGGTCCGTACGCAGCCGGCCAATGCCGCGCGTCTGCGCGACTGGCTGCGCGCGCTCTCCGACGGGTTCGTGCTCTTCGACGGCGACGACGTGGCGGCCAAGATCGACGGTCCGACCGTGGTGGAAGACCTGCGCGCGCCCCTTTTCGCCGAACGGCGGCTCACGGCGCTGGCGCTGGTCGGGCCGCGCTCGGTGGACGTGCTCAAGCGCGTCCTGCCCGAGGCGGCGGCCCTGGCGCCGCTGGCGAGCCTGGAGGGCCAGATCGCCGGCATTCCGGTCACGGTCGCGCGCACCGGGCACGCCGACACCGACACCACCTACGAGATCTACCTGAGGCCGCACAAGGCGCTCGCGCTCTGGACCGCGCTCCTGCGCGAGGGCGCCGCCATGGACCTGCGCCCGGTCGGCCTCCAGGTCTTCGAAGAGTGGCGCACGCGCGCCTCCGGCGGGCCGGAAACGCGCGAAGGGCTGGTCCATATGAAAAAGACGTATTTCGTCGGCCAGCGCATCCTCGCGCGCCAGCACCATCCCTCGGTCTCGAAGAAGCTCTGGGCCTGGACCGAGCCGACCGACGCGCCGCTCAAGAAGAGCTGTCTCTACGAGGAACACCTGAAGCTGACCAAGAAGAAGCTGCTGGTGCCGTTCGCGGGCTGGTCGATGCCGATCTGGTACGACTCGATCGGCGCGGAGCACGAGGCGGTGCGCACGCGCGCCGGGCTCTTCGACATCTCCCACATGGGCGTGTTCGAGGTGGCGGGCGAGCATGCCACGCGCTTCCTCGACCTCGTGACCACGAACTTCGTCTCGCGCCTGCGGCCGGGCGTCGCGCACTACAGCTACGTGCTCGACGCGGAGGGGTCGGTGCTCGACGACATCTACGTGTACCGGCGCGCGCTCGATCGCTACATGGTGGTGGTGAACGCCTCAAATGCCGACAAGATCTGGTCGTGGTGGAATGCGGTGAACGGGCGCGGCGTGGTGATCGACCGGGAGCATCCGTGGAAGGAAGTCGAGGTCCGGGCGGAGCTGCGCGACCTGAAGGACCCGGCGTGCGGCGCGGACCGGCGGGTGGATGTTGCGCTGCAGGGCCCGCAGGCCGCGGCGATCCTGGCGCGGGCGACGGACGATGCCGCGGCGCGCGAGCGGATCGCGGCGCTCGGGCGCTCGGAATTCGCGGAGACGGTGATCGCGGGGATGCCGGTGATCGTATCGCGCACCGGGTACACGGGGGAGCCGCTGGGGTACGAGCTGTATGTGAATCCGGAGCAGGCGCCGGCGCTGTGGACCCTCCTGCTCGACAAGGGGAAGGAGTTCGGCCTGGCGCCGACCGGGCTGGGCGCGCGGGACTCGACGCGCACCGAGGCCGGTTTCCCGCTCTATGGTCATGACCTGGGCGGCAAGTGGAACATCAACCCGCTCGAGGCCGGCTACGGCGGCTTCGTCAAGCGCCACAAGCCGTTCTTCGTCGGCAAGCGGGCGAATGCGGAGCGCGAGGGGACGCGGACGATGGAGGTCATCCGCTTCCGGGTCGTGGACAAGGGGGTGAAGGCGCTGCATCCGGGAGATCCCGTAGTCAACCGGAAGGGCGCGGTGATCGGCGCGGTGACGTCGTCGACGCTGGTGGGCGGCTACCAGCTCGGGTTGGCGTTCGTGGAGAAGGCGTACACCAAGGCGGGGGCGACGATCGGGATCTTCCCGCTGCCGCACGGCGAGGACGGGGGCGGCGAGAAGTCGAAGAAGGAGCTGTCGCTCGGCGACCGGGTGATCCTGCACGGCGAGGCCAAGGTGCTGTCGCGCTTCCGGACGCCGGGGGAGACGTACTAGCGTGGCGCGGGACGTGATGCTGCCGATTCCGGTGCATCGGCAGGGGTACAATGCGGGCTGCGGGTTGGGCGCGATCGCGATGGCGCTCGACCATGCCGGCGTGCGGGTGACGGTGCGGGAGCTGGAGAAGCATCCGCTGGTGCTACGGCAGATGCTGGAGGGCTGGGGGATTGGGCCGGGGCGGCTGGGGCGGATCGCGCTGTCGTTCGGCGTGCCGGTGACGATCGTGGACCCGGAAGCGCGGGACGTGGGGAAGCGGTTTGTGGAGGCGGGCGGGCGCTGGGAGCGGCGGGAGCCGACCAAGGCGGAGATCGTGGCGTGGCTGGGGCGGGGGATCGGGCCGGTGGTGTGTTTGCCGGACCGGCATGTGGCGTTTGCCGAGTCGCGGCCGGGCTCGCACTGGGTGATCGCGCGGGGCGTGGAGGCGGGGGAGATCGTGATCCACGATCCGGCGCCGTGGCGCAAGGCGACGCGCTGCGTGCCCGGGTACTGGGACGGGTGGCGGTGCTCGCTGATCGCGATCGGGGACGCCGGGGCGGGGCCCGGAGTGGCGCGGCGGGCGTAGGAGTCCAAAGTCGGACTCGTCGTGACGTGGGACTCCTGGGGTACAATCTATTGACATCCCCCCACCCCCTGCTAGAATCCACTTTCCAACCCAGGGCGAGGCGGGACGGCGGCGGTGCCCATAGGCGATCCGGTGTTTACCCGGTGCTCCCGCAACGGAGCGCGACATGGTCCCGAGCTTCTGGCCCATCCTGGCGTACGCCGGCTTTCTCGTCGGCCTCGGCGGCGCCATCCTCCTCATTTCCCACCTCCTCGGCCCGCGCCGCCACCAGCGCGCCAAGCACGACACCTACGAGTGCGGCGTCGCCCCGGTCGGCACCGCGCGCGAACGCTTCCCCGTCCGCTTCTACCTCGTCGCCATCCTCTTCGTCCTCTTCGACATCGAAACCGTTTTCCTCGTGCCCTGGGCCGTCACCTACCGCCGCCTCGGCGTCCCGGGCCTGATTGAAATGTTCTCGTTCATCGCCGTCCTCGGCATCGGCCTCTACTACGTCTGGCGACGGGGAGCCTTGGAATGGGACTAGAGTCGAGCTTCGAGGACAACGTCATCACGACCAAGCTCAATGAGCTGGTCAACTGGGCGCGCAAGGGCTCCCTCTGGCCGATGCCCTTCGGCACCGCCTGCTGCGCGATCGAGATGATGGCCGCGCTCGGGCCGCGCTTCGACATGTCCCGCTTCGGCGCCGAGGTCATCCGCTTCTCGCCCCGCCAGAGCGACGTGATGATCGTCTCCGGCCGCATCGCCATCAAGATGATGCCCGTCCTGCTCAAGGTCTGGGAGCAGATGCCCGAGCCCAAGTGGTGCCTGTCGATGGGCGCGTGCGCCTCCTGCGGCGGCATCTTCGACACCTATACGCTGGTGCAGGGCGTCGACCAATTCATCCCGGTGGACGTCTACGTCCCGGGTTGCCCGCCCCGCCCCGAGACCCTGATCGACGCCATCCTGAAGCTCCAGGAGCGGATCGACAAGGAGAAGCTGAGGGAAAAGGTCCATGGCCGTTGAGAGCACCCGCATCAAGGAACGTTTTGCCGGCGAGCTGCTCGACGCGCCCGCGGACGCCCGCCAGCCTCACGTCTCCGTCAAGCGCGGCCGCATCGTCGAGCTGATGCGCTATCTGCGCGACGACCCCGACATGGCCTACGATTGCCTCACCGACGTGACCGCCGTCGACTACCTGAACCGCGGTCTCTGGGAACGCTTCGCCGTCGTCTACAACCTCTACAGCTTCTCCCGGAACGAGCGCTTCCGCGTCAAGGCCTTCGTGCCCGAGGACGACCCGGCGATCGAATCGGTCGCCGCGCTCTGGCCGGCCGCGAGCTGGGCCGAGCGCGAGGCCTTCGACATGTACGGCATCCGCTTCACCGGGCATCCCGACCTGCGCCGCATCCTGATGCCGGACGACTACCCGGGCCATCCGCTGCGCAAGGACTATCCGCTCAAGGGGCGCGGCGAACGCGCCCGCTTCCCCCGCTACTCGCCGCAGGAGGATTGATGGCCGAGACCGTCACGCCCGCGCCCGCGGTCGTCACGACCGTCGACGCCGGCAGGAACGCGGCGGGCGAGAAGCTCATGGTCCTCAACATGGGGCCGCAGCATCCCGCCATGCACGGCACGCTGCGTCTCGTGCTCGAGCTCGACGGCGAGACCGTCGTACGGTGTCGGCCCGAGATGGGCTTCCTCCACACCGGGTTCGAGAAGCTCGGCGAGTACCGCTCCTACAACCAGTTCGTCACGGTCACCGACCGGATGAACTACCTCTCCGCGATCAACAACAACATCGGCTGGGCGCAGGCCTGCGAAGAGCTGTGGGGCGTCGAGTGCACACCGCGCTGCCGGCGGCTGCGCGTCATCATGGGCGAGCTCTCGCGGCTCTCCGATCACATCCTCTGCGTCGGCCTCCAGGCCATGGACCTCGGCGCGTTCAGCGTCATGCTCTGGGGTTTCGCGCGGCGCGAACAGCTCTACGACCTCTTCGAGCGCGTCACCGGCGCGCGTCTGACCAACTCCTGGACCCGCGTCGGCGGCCTCATGCAGGACGTGCCCGCGGACTTCGTCGCCCGCGTCAAGGCCGTCACCGATACCTTCCCGGAGATCATCGACGAAACCGACAAGATGCTCTCCAAGAACAAGATCTTCACCGGCCGCACGCGCGGCGTCGGCGTGCTCTCGGCCGAGGACGCGATCGCCTACGGCGTCACCGGTCCGGTCCTCCGTGCCTCCGGCGTCGAGTACGACCTGCGCCGCGCCCGCCCCTACTCCGGGTACGAGAAGTTCGATTTCGACGTGCCCACCCAGACCGACGGCGATTCCTTCGCGCGCTTCCAGCAGCGGCTGGAGGAGATGCGCCAGAGCGTGCGCATCATCCGGCAGGCCCTGGTGGACATCCCCGGCGGCCCGGTCAACGTCGACAACTACAAGCTCTCCCTGCCGGCCAAGGAGCTGGTCTACACCCGCATGGAAGAGATGATCCATCATTTCAAGCTCACCATGATCGGGCATGGACCCTACCCACCGAAGGGCGAAGTCTATTCGGCCACCGAGGCGCCCAACGGCGAGCTCGGGTGGTACCTGGTCAGCGACGGCAAGCGCAACCCCTACCGGGTGCGCGTGCGGCCGCCCTCCTTCTATCACTTCCAGGTCGTTCCGAAGCTGGTCGAAGGACGATTGATCTCGGATCTCGTGGCCGTACTGAGCAGCTTGAACGTGATCGCGGGCGAGCTCGACCGCTGAGGGCGGGCGAAGTGCGCTGGTGCAGGCGTGACGTTTTCGGCCATTCGGATTGTCTCATTGTACGATTGTCCCATTGTCTCATTGGTTTCCTCAGGCCATAGGGTCGTACCTCTCCGTACCGACTCACCTGCAACACCGCTCAGCGTCGAGCCGTGATCGGGGAACGATGAGGCAAGCCCAGGTTGCCCGGCGAAACAATGAGACAATGCGGCAATGAGACAATGAGACAATCCGATAATCCCCCGCTGGGTTCCACCCGAGGTATCCGATGACCTTGCAGTTTTCCGAGCAGACCCAGAAACGGTTCGACTGGCTCCTGACGCGCTATCCCACGCGACAGGCGGCCCTGCTCCCCACCCTCCGGCTCGCGGAGGAGGAGTTCGGCGGCCTCGGCCTGGAGGAGATGAAGTACGTCGCCGGCCTGATCGGCGTTTCGCCCGCGCACGTGCTCGGCGTCGTGAGCTTCTACACGCATTACCGCAGGAAGAGCGAGGGCAAGTACGTCGTCCAGGTGTGCAGCACGCTGCCGTGCGCGCTCCGCGGCGCGGCGGGCGTGGCCGAGCACCTGCAGTCCAAGCTCGGCATCAAGTGCGGCCAGACGACCCCGGACGGCAAGTTCACGCTCAAGAAGGTGGAGTGCCTCGCGGCGTGCGACCGCGCGCCGATGATGCAGATCAACGACGACGACCACTTTGACCTGACGCCGGAGAAGATCGACCGCATCCTGGCGTCATTGAAATAGGGACTTCATGGCCTTCGAAACCACGCTGCTCGCCCATCGCGGCAAGTCCGGCTCGCACACGCTTGACTATTACCTGGGCCATGGCGGCTACGAGGGCGCCAAGAAGGCGCTCCGCGACTTCGCGCCCGACAAGCTGATCGACGAGGTCAAGGCCTCGGGCCTGCGCGGCCGCGGCGGCGCCGGCTTCCCGGCCGGCATGAAGTGGAGCTTCGTGCCCAAGTCGAAGGACAAGCCGAAGTACCTCGCGGTGAACGCCGACGAGTCCGAGCCCGGGACCTTCAAGGACCGCATCCTCCTGGAGCAGGACCCGCACGCGCTCCTCGAAGGCATCCTGATCTGCTGCTGGGCGGTGCAGATCAACCACGCCTACGTCTACATCCGCGGCGAGTTCACCAAGGGCGCGAAGGTCCTGCAGGGCGCGGTGGACGAAGCCTACGCGCGCGGTTTCCTCGGCAAGAACGTCCTGGGCAGCGGGCGCGACCTCGACGTCACCGTGCACCGCGGGGCCGGCGCCTACATCTGCGGCGAGGAAACCGGGCTCCGGACCTC
>JACRIP010000707.1 GCA_016220045.1 Planctomycetota bacterium | reverse complement strand
TGCGGCCGAGCTACGTGCTCGGCGGGCGGGCGATGCAGATCGTCTACGACGACGCCGAGCTGGAGAAGTTCACCGCGCGCGCGGTCGAGGCCTCGCCCGAGCACCCGGTGCTGATCGACAAGTTCATCGAGGACGCCATCGAAGTCGACGTGGACGCGATCTCGGACGGCGAGACCACGGTGATCGGGGGAATGCTGGAGCACATCGAGGAGGCGGGGGTGCACAGCGGGGATGCGGCGATGACCCTACCCCCTTACACGCTTTCGGACGCGCAGATCGAGCGCATCCGCCGCGACACCCACTTGATGGCGAAAGAGCTCAAGGTCCTCGGGCTGATGAACGTGCAATTCGCGGTGCGCGCGGACCGGATCTACGTGATCGAGGTCAACCCGCGCGCGAGCCGCACGGTGCCCTTCGTCTCGCGCGCGACCGGGGTGGCGCTGGCCAAGCTGGCGGCGAAGGTGATGGTCGGGCGCAGGCTGCGCGACCTGGGCTTCACGCGCGAAGTCGAGCCGCCGCACATTGCGGTGAAGGAGTCGGTCTTCCCGTTCTCGAAGTTCCCGGGCGTGGACATCGTGCTCGGGCCGGAGATGCGATCGACCGGGGAGGTGATGGGCATCGACCACGATTTCGGGTCGGCGTACATGAAGGCGCAGATGGCGGCGTCGCACAAGATCCCGGAGCAGGGGAAGGTCTTCCTGTCGGTGAAGGACGAGGACAAGCGGGACCTGATCTTCATCGCGAAGAAGCTGGAGGATCTGGGGTACGAGCTGGTGGCGACGGCGGGTACGGCGCGGGTGCTGGATCGCAACGGGATCAAGGTCCGGCGGATCTGGAAGATCCGGGACGGGCAGCGGCCGAACGCGATCGACCTGTTGATCAACGGCGAGATCAACCTGATCCTGAACACGCCGAGCGGGAAGGGTCCGAAGAGCGACGAGGCGCGGATCCGGGCGTTCGCCGTAGCGCGGAACGTGACGGTGATCACGACGATTCCGGGGGCGCAGGCGGCGGTGAACGGGATCGAGGCGCTGCGGCGGCGGCCGTTGACGGTGCGGGCGCTGCAGGACTACCATGCGGCGCTGGCGGGGGGCGGTGGGGGCGGCGGCGGGCGGAGGTGAAGGGGGTGGCGGGGCGTTGGGAGTGCGGCGGAAGGACCACGAAAACGACGGGAACACGAAGGGCCACCAAGCGGGAAGCACGAAGGGCCACGAAGACCGGGGCCAGGACGGGCCGCGACGGAGAAACCGGATGGCGCGGGGTCCGGGGATGCCGTCGCGGCCCGTCCTGGCCCCTTCTTCGTGGCCCTTCGTGCTGCTCGTTCGTGGCCCTTTCGTGTTCCCGTCGTTCTTCGTGGCCCTGCGACGCCCTTCAGGGCTCCGCATCCTCTCTGCTTGTCGAAGGGCCCCCCCCCTGCTATGATGGCGGGCACGGAGGACCACCGAGGTAGCACGCCATGTCGATACTCGAGCCGGAAGGCTGGAAGGCCCGCGCGGCCTGCCATCTCCCCTGCCCCAAGTGTTTTCGCCCGCTCGCATTGCGCACCCCCGTCTCCCCCTTCCTGATGCAGTGCCCGGCCTGCGGCCGCAATCCGATGCTCTACTTTGCGGGCGTGGACGCGGGCTCCTTCCTCGGCGAGCCGCTCGCCCTCCTGCTCTTCGAGTACCGCCTGATTTCGCGCGACGCGCTCGAGGACCTGATCGACGCGAAAAAAGCGGCCAGCCCGCACGGACTTCTGAGCTATGCCATGGCGGCGGGCTACGTGAAGGAGGCGGGGCTGGTGAACCTGGGGCACCGGCTGGGGACGCCGGCGTGGCGGGAGGCGATGGAACGGCTGACCGGCGGGACGCGCGGCGGGCCGACGCGGCTGCAGCAGGTCCTCGACAAGCACAAGCTGGTCAGCCCGGAGCGCATGCACCGCGCGCTCAGCCTGCAGCGCGAGCGCGGCGGGCCGCTCGCCCGCATCCTGCTCGACCTCGGGTATTTGACGGAGACCGATGTGCTCCGCGCCCTCGCCGAGGACCTGGGCATGCCCTTCGTCGACCTGGACCGCGGGGAGATCCCCGCCGCGCTGCATGACGAGGTGCCGCCCGCCGCCGCGCTGCTCTACGAGGCGCTGCCGGTGGCGATGCCGGACGGGGTCCTGACGGTCGCGGTCGCCGACCCGCTGAACGGTTCGGTGCTGGAGGACCTGGAGATCGTGATGGGCCGCCAGATCCACGGGGCGGTGGCGGCGCCGCGCGCGCTGCGCCGCTGCCTGGAGCGCCAGTACGGCGGTCCCCCGGAAGCGGTCGAGCGCGTGCTCGCGCAGGGCCGCGACCTGCCGATCATCGAGCGCCACCTCGGTTTCCTGGTGATGCTGTTGCTCAAGCATCCGCAACACCGGCTGGCGCTCTCCGTGACGCCGGACCAGTTCGCGATGTCCTTCGGCCCGCCCGGGCGGATGACGCCGATCCCGCTGCCCCCGGCGCAGATCGTGCGGGCGCTCGCGGCCCGGCTGGCGGCGATGGCCGGCGCCGGCGCCGCTGCGAACGCGGGCCGCGAGGAGCCGCGCAGCCGCGATGCCACCACCCTCAACATCTCCGGCCGCTCGGGACGCTTGATGCTGGTCCATGACCGGGAGGGTTCGCGCGAGGAATTCACGCTGGCGCTCGAGCCGCTGCGCGGGACCCGGCGGGAAGGCGGGTCCGGGGGCGGGGGCGCCCCGGTAATTCCTTGACGGCCGCCGTCCGGATCACTAGAATAGGGCGCTTCTAGAGCTGCGCCACCGGCGCTGCCCCGCGCTGCCTTATCTGGTTTTTCGCATGCATCCGGGAGGACCGGCATGGTCGGCCCCATGGGGATCGGAACGGGCAAGACCGCTCTGATCGTCGACGACAGCAAGGCGATGCTCTTGCGCGCGAGCCTGATGCTCAAGAAGCACGGGTTCAAGACCATCACCATGTCGGAGGGTCTGGACGCCCTCGAGGTGCCGGCCAAGGAAAAGGTCGACATCATCATCCTGGACGTCGAGATGCCCGGCCTGGACGGCTATCAGCTCTGCGATCGCTTCCGCGAGCGGCCCGAGGCCAACAACATCCCGATCCTCTTTCTCACCGCGCGCAACGACTACCTCGATCGCCTGAAGGGCTTCTCCGCGGGCGGCCAGGCCTACATCACCAAGGAATTCATCGAGTCCGCCTTCCTGGAGGCGGTCACCAAGCTGATCTCCGGCGAGAAGATGGAGCAGAACTAGGCCCGCTCCCTGCCCATGCCGGGGCCCGTCGCCGACAAAAAACCGAGGGCCGGACGCGTGCTGCGCGTCCGGCCCTCGTTGCGTATCGGGACGGCGGGGGGAGTTCGCCGGCTACGGGAAGCGGCGCCCGAACCGGTCCTCCCGGATGGAGAAGATCCGGCTGCACGTCGCGCAGAGGCAGGAGATGCGCAACATGTGGTCGAACAGCACCTCGCGGCGCAAGCGGGTGTAGCGCGCCGAGGCGCAGCAGGGGCACGCCACCTGGTTCGTGCGTTCGGGTGCGGCGGTCATGGCTCTCCTCCTCCTGTGAGCTTTCGATGGTCATCCGGGAATCCCTGTCACCGGGGCGGTGGCGACCGCGGCCGGCTCCCCCGACAAGACCCGCTCAAGCCGGGCCGCCGGCAAGCGCGATGTAGTTCTTGAGCAGACCCGCGTCGGCGGCGGGCAGCGCGGCGAAGGCCAGCCCGACGCGCTGGACGCGCCGATCCGGCGAGCGCTCGGCAAAGGCGATGCGCCCGTCCGCCTGCCAGTCGGCCGCGTCCCCGAAGTTCACGCGCAGCGCGAGCTCGTCGCGCGAGAGTCCGTCGAAGAAGCGATCAAAGCCGCGCAAGTGGTCGAATTCGCGGTCGGCGGGTTCGAGCAGGACGCCGCGGTCGCTCACGCTGGTGACGCGGCACGGAATGGCGTCGAGCCCCCAGGTCACTTCCGCAGGGAGCGAGGCGACGCAGCGGCCGGGGGCGGCCGGGCGCGGAGCGAGCAGATGGACGACGGCGCGACGCACGGCCTCGGTCACGCGCGCGACCCGGATCGGCTTGGGCAGGGAGAGGAAGATCGAGAGTCCGGAAAGATCGGCGAGGTGTTCCTCGCGGCCGAGCGCGAGTACGGGGAGGCCGGGCAGGAGCGCGTTCGTGGCCCGGATGAAGGCGCGGGCCGCGACGCCGTCGCCGGCCGAAAGATCGACCACCGCCACGTCGAAGAGTCCGGTCGCGATCTTGCGCGCAGCCTCAGGTTCGTCGGCGGAGACGGACACGGCGTAGCCCGCGCCGAGCAGGATGCTCTTGATCAGGAAAGAGGAGCAGAGCTCCGGATCGAGCACCAACACGTTGAGCATGGCGGTCATCTCCGCAAGGCGTCGCCGTCGGCCGGGGGTCTGCGGGGCGCGCACCGCGGGGGTGCGGCGGCCAGCCGCGAGCGCGGCCGGGTCATGGCTGGGAAGGAGCGGACGCCGGTCGTTCGGGCGCGGCGGGTGGCGGCCGGCGGGCGCATGCGCCATTCACTCTATCGGCACGGCACGGCCGCGAGCTTGAGTCCGGTTGGTGGCGCAAGGCGCAGGGTGAGTGGCGGGCGGGCGGACGACGGAACCACAGAGACATAGGGCGGGCATGGCCCGCAACCCAAGTGCAAGCGCAGGTCTGGTGGTGCTTCGATTGGGCGATTACGGCGCCGACGCGGTAGGCCGAAAAGCTTGCCGAAAAAACAACGTTTGCCACTGCTGTGGCACAGAGGCACGGAGACGACGACGCGGAGAGAGACGAAAAAAAGAGCCGGTACCGCCCGTGGGCGG
>JACRIP010000702.1 GCA_016220045.1 Planctomycetota bacterium | reverse complement strand
CCTGGAAGCCGCGCTGGCCTCCCTGCGCGCCTGGATCTGGACCGAGGCCGCGCGCGCCCGCGAGCTCGTGGCCCGGCTCGACGCCCTCGACGATCCGGACCTGGCCGACACCCTCGTGCTGACCCTGGCCGACCTGGACCCGAGCGTCGGCCAGGACGCCGAACTGGTGCGGGGCTTCTGTGACCGCGCGCGAGCCGCCCCTACGGAGCGCGGACGCGCGAGCGCCCTGCGGTTCCTGGCGCAGGCGAACGAGCTGACCGAGGAGCAACTCCGGTCGGTGGCGCGCATCGGGCGCGAGGACGGCGGAGCGGAGGTCCGCCGCGCCGCGATCGAGGCCCTTTCCGCGTACGTGGAGCGGAACGTGGAGGCGGCGCCGACGATCGCGCCGGCGCTGCGCGAGGCGCTCCGCTCCGACGCCGATGCCGACGTGCGGATGGAGGCGGCGATCGGGCTGCCGATCCGCGAGGACCCGGGTGCGGCGATTCCGGCGCTCGCGGAGGCGCTCGGACGGGAGCGGGTCGAGGACGCACGCATCGCGCTCGTCAACCGCCTCGGAGACGCCCCCGCCACGCACCGAGCGCAGGTGATGGGACTGCTCGAGGGCATCGCGGACGGCGGGGAGAGCGTCGGCGTGCGGCGGCAGGCGCTGGTCGCGGCGGTGCACGTCGGGGGCGACGCCGCGCTGCCCTTGCTCGAGCGGATCGCGGCCGCTGGCGGACCGCTGGCGCAGGAGGCGGCGGACTACGGTTCTATACTGAGAACCGGCGAACGCGACTTCGCGCGCATCATCGCGGCCAGGGAGCGCCTGGAACTCGGGCGCGGACTGCCGGAGGGGGAGGGGGAGGGGCAGGGAGAGGGAGCGCGGGACCCGGGCGACGAATAGCGGCCGCGTTCCGGGCCGGCCGGCAACCGCTCGCGGGGTCGCGGGCGAACCTGGTGTGCGTCGCGGACTGGGCAGCAGACATTACTAAAAGATTAAGACACGGTCCCGAATCCGGTCCCGAATCCCGCGCCCCCCGTAGCGCCTCGCCCAGGGTGTTCGGTGACTTCAGGGCCGGCACAGCTACACCGCTACAGGGAACGCAGTTGACATAACTAGAAACTAAAGACACGGTCCCGATCCCGGTCCGCTACTCGTGGGTCCCGGAGTGGCCGCGATCAACCTCCGGACCGCACTATTGTGGCCACGGTCCGCCCCACCCCTATACTCGGCCTGCTCCGACGTCTTCGATGACGCGCATCAGGAAGCGAGAGAACTCAAACGTGTCTTCAAACCGTCCGGAAGTACCAGAAATGGGGATCCTCAACGATGTCTCGTTCCTTAGGTAAACAACCACGCCGAGATCTGGCTTCCCCTTGACCGGGGAATCTACGCGCATCAAATCCCGGTATTGTACTCGCTCCCACCCGGAGACACGCCCGATCAGGAGCCCAACAGTGGTCACGAGAACGCATTCATGTGCCGGGGCAGAGGCCGAGCGGTAAAGGCCAATGCACTCCTCATCCTCAGAGAGCTGGCTTGAGGACACACTGAGTCCCGGAAGACACTCCCTCGTAACCGGCGTGTATGATCGAAGGGCTGAAAGCACACGGGCAGCCCGTGAACGCGCGTCCAATCTACCTCCCCCCGAGAGGGATCTGGATGAAGTCCGTCGCACCGGAGGCCTGCATGCCGTAGCGCTTCGCAAGAATGTCAATAAACTTCTGGTTGGCAACCGTTGCCTCGATTCGGAGACTCGTTGCTCCTTGAGATCGTGCCAAGTCACTGAGATTCTTGATGGTCTCAAATGGGATGTCGATCTTCCCTCGGATCATGTCGATCCGCACGGGAATCTCACCGCCACAGCGAGAGATCGTTCCTTGCAACTCATCGATCGTCCCTCGGATTCCGCAGCGGGATACCGTAAACGCCCTACGGCCACCCTCGGGCCACTCCCCGCCTGAGGCTACTTGCGGAGGAAGCTTGCCACCGCCTCCACCCTGGCCAGCGACTTGGTTCCAGTTCTCGCTAAGCCAGTCCTTGGCCTTCCCGGCGGCCTCCTTGGTCTTGTCCCAAATCCCCGGTGCCTTGTCGGCCATCATAGAGGCCGCCTGGGCAATCTGCGGCCCGTACCTCACCGCGGCCGTCGCCAAAGCGGCTGTCGCTGCCGTGACAGCAGAAATCGTAACGGGATTCGCAACCAAGAAGATGAACTCCCCAGTCGGGTCCGTGCCCATCCCAGGAGAGTTGGCAACATAGCGGAAAACGTTGGTGAGGTTGTCCCCCTCGTACCCGATGGGGTCGGGGCTGACGAAGCGGCCGGTCTGGGGATCATAGTGCCTGGCGCGATAATAGTACAGCCCGATCTCGGCGTCCCATTCCCTTCCCGTGAACATCCGGGTGTTACCGATCGTGCTCGCCCCGCCTACCTCCCCCTCCGACCACTCCTCCGCCTGGTCGTCCCAGGTATATACCGTGGGCAACCCGTACTCGCCGTACTCGTACTTCTCCACTCACCGAGGCCCCGGTGATGACCCCGGAGCCGTCCCGACTCCGGACATCACTCGGGTAGGCCGGGTACAACATTGAGCGTCTCGCCGCGGGCGAGCTTGCCGAATGTGTTGGCCGCCGGATCATGGAACGAGGCCCCGCGGAGACCGCTGACGATCACTGCATCCACAAAGCTCTCAGTCACAAACACGCAGCCAGCGTCCTCCGGGATCTTGAAGGCTGGGGTGTCGCTCGGAATCCGGTCCTCATAAAAGTGGTATGCACTGATCTGCAGAATTCGCTTCGGATCTTCCGGAGAATACAGGATGTCGGAGGCTCGATGATTAAGGCACTTCTTGATCGTGGTCAACACGTTCAACGCGTAGTACGGCTTGCCGCGCAACGTAATCAGCGGGAGAAACTCACAATGTTCACCGATGAGCGGCAGCAGCGCTGACCTCGACTTCTCCGAGAGAACCGGCGCCGATGACATCCATGAAACGAAGTCCCGCAAGCGTTTTTTCGTCCCTCCTTGCACTCTGATCGGAGGGGGCCTCCATCCCAGCCCAATGCGCTCACCTACAAAGTGAGTTTGGAAGTAGTCAATTGCCGTTCGCAGGACAATGTCGCGATTGGGATCTGCATGCAGTTCCCAGATCATCTGCTTCTCCTGGCATCTCGAAGGGGCGATGGCACGCTAGGCGCTTCACCGCGCCATCAACCACCCGGAATTCGTCTCTCGGTGTGTTCCGTGTGTTCGGTGGCTATCTACGTCTCCTCGCCTCAGCGGCCGGCTCTACCACCGGCCCCCCACGCACCGGCCCCGCACTCCCCCCCCCACCGGCTCGCTACTTCCCCGGCGCCTGCGCCGCGACCGCGAATGGGTTCTCGACCTTCTTCCAGAGCCACACCTCGCCCTCGGCCGAGGTGAAGCGCACGTCGAGCTTCCAGTCCACCACCTTCTCCTCCTGCGTGACCGCGAAGGCCACCCAGGTCTCCCCGCGCGGCGCGTCGAAGGCCGTCGAACGCTCCGCGCCTTGCCCACGCTGCAGCTTCGACGCATCCACCCCCCAGGTCGCCGCCCCGATCTGGTTCACGTGATTGCGCACCGCCCTGCCCTCGGCGAACGCAATAATCTCGAACTTCCCCGCCTGACGTACGGGCTTTCCCTGGGCATCGAGCAGCCGCACCTTCAGAAAGTGCAGGTCACCCGTGTAGCGCAGCTCCTTGCGCTTCCCCACGAACTCCCCCTTCAGCGAAATCACGCCGGCGAGCTCGATGCGGTCGGCCTTCGACTTCCGCCCGGGCGGCGACTTCGCGGGCGCCTTCGGGTCTTTACCCGGGGCCGGCGCCGTCGCTTCGGCGGGTCCGACCGGTCCCGGCGGCGGATCGCCCGCGCCCGGGGACTCTCCCCCCGCCGCTTCCGCGGGCTGCTCGGCCGCCTCCGGCCGTTCCAGCACCGGCGGTGCCGCCAGGTCCGCCCCGCGGAAGGACCAGGACTCGTCCCCCGAACCGCGCACGAACCTCAGGGAAAGACGGTAGGCCCCGAACTCCGGGCACTCGGAGAGCGCGAAGGCGAGCACGCAGGAGCGCCCGGCGGGAAGCAGGTCCTTCTCGGCCGCCGCCTCGCGGATCGGCTTGCCCTCGCCGTCCAGCGCAACGAACAGGGCCGAAAGCTTGCCCAGGTCGGCGCCGCCGACGTTCTTCAGCGTCGCTTCGACCGTGACCCGGTTGCCGACCTTGGCCCGCGCGATCGCGACCGCCGGCACCTCGACCGGACAGGCCTCCTCCGCCGCGAGCGGCCGGAGGGCAGCCGCCGCCACGAACAGGCCGCAGGCCAGGGAGAGCACGAGGGGCAAAGGACGACTGCGCATGACAGCCCTCACACGGTCGGAACGCGCTCCGGACGCGGCGCCGCGGCCGCCCCCGGCGCCACCGAGCCCGCCGGCGCCGCGGCCCCTTCCGCACCATCCGCTCCGTCCGCCCCTTCCGCCACTTCCGCCACGTCGGCGGTGCCGGCCGCGGCCGTGCGCGCATAGTCGCGCAACCAGCCGAACTGCCGGTCGAAGGCCTGTTCGTCGGTGCCCAGCGGCGACTTGAAAAACGAGGCGGTGTGCCGCATGACGCCCGACTCGCCACGCCGCGCGGCCAGTTCGGCAAGGCGCACGAGGTCGATGACGAGCGGTGCGGCGAGCGCCGAGTCGCAGCCCTGCCAGGTGAACTGCAGGCTCATGCGCACGTCGAGAAAGCCGGAGAAGTGGATGAAGTCCCACGCCGTCTTCCAGTCGCCGAGCGACGGCACGTAGTCGATGCGCACGCGCGAGTGGGTCGCGGGATCGGGCACGAGCTTGCGGAAGGCGTCCTCCTTGTCCTGCACCTTGGCGCGCAGCGAGCCGGGATCGCGCAGCACCAGGCCGTCGCGGTTGCCGAGCAGGTTGTGCCCCTCCCAGGCGAGCAGCTTGAGATTGCGCGCCAGGAACATGGGCGCGAGTACGGTCTTGACCAGAGTCTCGCCGGTCTTGCCGTCCTTGCCGCAGTGCGGGACGCGCCGCCGCCGCGCCAGCTCCTGGATCGCCGGCAGGCTGTTGCCCACCGAGGGCGTGAAGTTGACGAACGGGTACCCGGCGTCGATCGCGGCGTAGGCGTAGAGCACGCTCGCGATCAGGCGTTCCTGGTCGTTCGCCTCGAGCAGCCCCTCCAGCCCTTCCAGCGTCGCGAATTGCGGGGGCGCCTCGACCGCCGGCTCGGTCGACGCGAGGTTGACGACGATCACGGTGGCGAGGCCGTTCGCCTCCTTGAACTCCCGCAGGTCCTGCTGGATGCGCGCCACGATCTCCCGCGCCGTCGCGCGCTGCTCGAGCGAACCGTTCGAGCGGAAGGAGCGGATGGTGTCGCCGCAGTTGAGTGCGCATCCAGTTTTCACCCGAGCGGAGGCCGCCAGGAGCGGCGCGGCGAGCGGGTCGATCAGGGAGGGGGGCAGGATGCCGGCGGTATCCTGGACCTCGCGGGCGGCGGCGAGGTAGTCGAGCTTGCGCAGGTCGTAGCCGCCGAAGACGAGGTCCTCGAGGCCGACGAGCCCCAGGCCCGCGAAATCGGCGAGGTCGGTGACCAGGCCGGTGCGGGAAATGCGCCCCGCGCGCGCGGCCTCGACGCCCGCGACCACGCAGGTCGCGACGCTGCCGAAGGCCCCGATGATCCAGACGCCGGTCTTGCGATTCATAGGGTGATTCCCGCACCGTCGCGGCAGGTCGCCGCGCCGCGCCGGCGGAGTCCAGAAAAGGGCAAAGAGACGGGGAAAAGAGCGGCGGGCGCCCGCGCGGCGGAGGGGCAGGTCGGGGCCCGGCCCCCGCCCGCCGCGCGCGGCGCGCCGCTTACCAGGTCGCGTACGGGGCCGCGTGGTCGAGCGCCATCAGGGCGTAGCTGGTGACCAGCGGCTTGTGGTCCTCCCACCAGCGCGGGTTCTCGTTCTGCCACGAGCCGTCCGCCGCCTGCAGGCCGCACAGCTTCGCGACCAGCTCGTCGGCCCACAGGTGCTTCGCGCCGTCGGCGCCGGTCAGCTCCTTCTCTCCCCAGGCGTCGAGCGCCTTGGCGAAGGTGTGGAAGTAATAGTACCAGCCCTGCGCGCCGGACTTCGGGTCGGCGTCGCTCTTCAGGCCGGGATTCTCCTCCAGCGTGAAGTGCTCCTGCACCCACTTGTAGGCGGCCTGGACGCGCGGGTCCTTCTTGTCCACCCCCGCGTAGATGAAGCTCTTCAGGCCGGAGTAGGTCATGCTGCCGTAGGAGCGCAGGGTCTTCTTGCCGTCCGGGCCGACGATCTCGCCGCCCTTGCTGGCGCCCGGGTCGTAGACGAAGCCGCCGTCGTTGCCTACGGCGATCCCCTTGGCTTCGAGCGCGGCCGCCTGGTCGTTCGATTCGCTGCGGTTCTGGCAGCGGTCGAGGAACCTCGCCGCGCGCTTCCAGACTTCGCTCTCCTTCGGCAGGCCGGCCTCCTTGAGCGCCTCGAGGGCGAAGGCGACGTTCGAGAGGTCGGTGCCGGGTCCCTTCTTGGGCTTTTCGTCGTAGTCCCAGCCGCCGTAGTCCTTGTTCTCGGGCTTGACGTCGTGGTAGCTCTCGCTGAACTGGGTGCCCTCGAGGAAGGCGCGGGCCTTGAGGATCGCGTCCTTGTGCTTTTCGCGATCGGCGGCGGCGAGGCCCATGACGGCGATGCAGGTCTTGTAGGTGGAAAGGGCGGGAACCTTGTCGGCGTCGTAGATGGCGCCGTTGGCCTGGGCGCGGGCGAGCAGGTAGGCGCAGCCCTTGTCGATGGCGGCCTGATGGGCGGCGCGCAGCTTGGCGGGCCCGCCGGCGAGGCCGGCGACGGCGAGGCCGGTGATGCCGACGTCGGGCTTGCCCTGCTGATCGAGCCAGCCGCCGCTCTCGTGCTGCTGGCCGGCGAGCCAGGCGGCGCCCTTGGTCCAGACCGCGGAGAAGACGGAGGACTTGGCGACGTCCTCGGCGCGGGCCGGGGTGCCGGCGGGGCCGAGGAGAAGGACGGAGGCGAACGCCAGAGCAACCACCCGGGTCACGATGCGCATGGGGCAAGGCTCCTTGTCGGATACGGAAAAGGGACGGCCCTCGGGCCGTCACCGGATCGGTTCAGGATCGGTCGGCGCGGGCGCAAGCCACGCGCGCACCAGGGGGTCGCGCGCGCGCGGCCAGTACGGGTGTTCGCGGGCGTTCGCGGCCTTGCGCTGGGCGTCGGCGCGCAGGTCGGG
>JACRIP010000103.1 GCA_016220045.1 Planctomycetota bacterium | reverse complement strand
CTGCCACGGCGGCGACCCGACCGCGGCCGAAAAGGAGCGGGCTCATGTTTCGCCGCGCGCGCCGGTGCCGAACGACGAGCGCGTGCTCCCGCTCGACTACGACCTGCGCTACCAGCGCTTCGTCAACCCCGCCAACCTGCGCGTCGCCGACGCCGCCTGCGGGAGCTGCCACGGCGAAGACCTGAAGCGCGTCAAGCGCTCGCTCCACGCGACCACCGCCGGGCACCTCTGCGACGGGCTCTACGAAAACGGGGTGACGAAGGCGAAGGGCAGCAAGTACGGGATCTTCCCGGTCGCCGACGAGTCCGGCGCGGCGCTGCCCTGGGGCGCGGTGAAGGCGCTGGCGCAGATTCCGGGGCCGCCGGCGGGCGCGTCGCCGCGCGCCGTGGCCGGCCATTACGCGGACGTGCCGCGCAAGGCCTGCATGCGCTGCCACCTCTGGTCGCGCGGCACCGGCCTGCGCGGCCGCCTCGGCCAGGACGGCGACTACCGCAGCGAGGGCTGCGCCGCCTGCCATGTCGCCTACGCCGATGACGGGCTCTCCAAGAGCGGCGATCCCACCATCGACAAGTTCCAGCCCGGCCACCCCCTCAAGCATCGCTTCACCGGCGCGCCCTCGACCACCACCTGCGTGCATTGCCACTACGGCGACGCCTCGATCGGGCTCAATTTCCGCGGCCTCGCCCAGCTCCCGCCCGGCATGCCCGCCGGCCCCGAAGTCCCCGGCACGACCGCGGCGCGCCTGAACGGCGCCTTCTACATGAAAAACCCGAAGGTCTGCCCGCCCGACGTGCACTACGAGCGCGGCATGCACTGCGTCGACTGCCACACCTACAACGACGTCATGGGCGACGGCCGCATCTACCAGCAGATGGAGCACGCGGTCGAAATCTCGTGCGTCGATTGCCACGGTTCCCTCGGCGCTCCCGCCACGCTCACCACCGCCCGCGGCACGCCCCTGCGCAACCTCCGTCGCGAGGGCGACCGCGTGATCCTCAAGGGCAAGGTGGACGGCAAGGAGCACCCGGTCAAGCAGGTCAAGGACGTCGTCGATCCGCAGCACGCGGACTACAACGCGCGCGCCGCCGCCGCCATGACCCCCGCCCACATCAAGGGCAAGGGCGGCCTCGCGTGCTACGCCTGCCACGCCGGCTGGGCGCCCAACTTCTTCGGCTTTTCCTTCGACCGCAACGAGGGCTTCACCCAGCTCGACCTGCTCTCCGGCGAACGCACGGTCGGCCGCGTCACCACGCAGGAGAAGGTCTTCGCCACCTGGCGCGGGCTCTACCTCGGCTACGACACGCGCGGCCGGATCGCGCCCTACATGGTCGGGTTCAGCACCGTCACCACCGCCCACGACAAGGAAGGCAAGACCCCGCTGGCGCAGGTGATGCCCCGCACCGCCGGCGGGCTCTCCGGGATGACCCTGATCCACCACCAGCCGCACACCACCCGCCCGGAGTCGCGTGCCTGCGCCGACTGCCACCGCAATCCGGCGGCGGTCGGCCTGGGCTCCGAGAACTTCCGCATGCCCAAGGAGTTCGCCTATTCGACCAGCGCTCGCGGGGTGGAGGTGATCGCGCTCGACAAGAAGAACCTGGAGAAGTCCGTGCCGGTCTCCACGCTGGTCGCGCCCGGGGCCTGCGCCGTGGCGGTCGATTGCGATCCGGTGACGGGCCATGCGCGCACCCTCGTCGTCGCCTGCGGCCGGAACGGGGTCGTGGTCGCCGACGTGACGCGGCCGGTCTTCCCGAAGGAGCTGGCGCGCGTGCCGCTCGAGGGCGCGCGCGACGTCGTGCTCGCCGGGAACATGGCCTTCGTCGCCGCGGGCGCCGCCGGGCTGGTAGCCATCGACCTGGCCAATCCGGCCGGTGCGAAGGAGGTCGGGCGCATCGCGACCGCGGACGCGCGCCGCCTGCGGATTCAGGGATTCACGGTATTCGTGGCCGACGGCGCGGGCGGGCTGGTGATCGTCGACGCGAGCGAGCCGAAGGACCTGCGCCGGGTCGGGAGCTTCGTGCCCGCGCCCGCGGAAGGGGAGCCGGTGATCCCGGTAGACGACCTCGAGGTCCACTTCGCCTGCGGCACGCCGGACCCGGGCGCGGAGACCGGGCGCACGGCGGCGCGCAATCTCGCCTACCTGGCGTGCGGCACGGCCGGGCTGCGCATCGTGGACGTGACCGAGCTCGCGCGCCCGCGCCTGCTCGGGGAGTTCGATCCGCGCCAGCGCCGCGGCAACGATTTCCGGCCCACGGTCCGCGCGATCGCCTTCCGCTCGGTCTTCGATCTCGGGAGCGAAGGCGGCCAGATTCCGAGCGAGGAGAACGACTACGTCTACCTGGCGGTGGACATCGAGCGCACGCAGCAGGCGCCGATCGGGACGCTGCTGTGCGTGAACGTGACCGACCCGACCGCGCCGCGGCTGTCGAGCGGACGCATCCAGCTCCCGCCCGGCGGCAAGCGCGTGGACGTCGCGACCGTCTACCAGGTGCCCAACCTCGCCTATGTGTGCGTCATTTCGGGCGCGGCGGGGGGCATCGTGGTGGACGTGACCAAGAGCGAGACGCCGCTGGCGGTGGCGCGGCTGCCGCTGCGCGACCCGCAGGCGATCGCCTTCGAGGAAATGCCGCTCGACCGGCTGGTCGATTTCGCGGGCCGGCCGCAGAAGGACATCAGCCACGAGGGGGCGCGCTTCTTCTTCCGCGACGAGATGCTGCGCATCCTGCGCGCGCCGATCGAAACGGTTCCATCCCGCAAGTGAGGGTTTCGCCATGCGATACGGAAGCTACCTGGGCTTCGGACGGGCTGCGGCCGTCGTGGCGGCGCTCTTGGCGGGCGGGGCGGCGCCCGCGCGCGCGGACGACGCGCCGGCGGCCGGCAAGGGGGCCGGCAAGCGTCCGCTGACGGTCGAATCGGTGATGGCGATGGACGCGGACGGCGACGGCATGATCGCGCGCGCGGAGTGGACGGGCAAACCCAAGGGCTTCGATGCGACCGACGCCGATCGCGACGGCAAACTGAGCCGCGAGGAGGTCGCGGCGGCGGTTTCGCTCATGAACGGCGGCGGGGGCGGCGGAGGGAACGCACCGGCGGGGGAGTCCGGCAAGCCCGCGGCCGAGGGCAAGGAGGGGAAGGACGGCAAGGGCGCGCGCCGCGGCCCGCTGGCGCAGCCGAGCGCCGGCACGGTGCGCCTCTTCGACGACTACGACACGAACAAGGACGGCAGGCTGTCCTACGGCGAATTCCGCAGCGCCGCATTCGACCGGATGGACAGCGACGGCGATGGCCGGGTGGTGGCGGAGGAACTGCCGGTCCCGATGGTGGAGCGGGTGATGAAGATCGACGCCGACGGCGACGGAGCGATCACGCGCGCGGAGTTCGGGCGCGTCCCCGATCCCTTCATGAAGCGCCATGACGGGGACGGCAACGGGTGGATCGACCGCAACGAGTTCTTGAGCTTCCTGGACGGCGCGGCCGGCGGCGGCCCGGGCGGCATGGACGGGAAAAACGGCGGCCTGGCCGCTACCGGCGAGCCGGACAAGGATGCGGAGGCGTTCATCCAGAAGTTCGACAAGAACGGCGACAAGAAGGTCTCGAAGGCGGAGTTCACGGCGGCGCCGAACCTGTTCGACCGCATCGATCGGGACCAGGACGGCCAGCTCACGCAGGACGAAGTGGGCAATTTCTACAAGCAGCTCCAGAAGCGGGCGGTGGTGACCGGCCCGCCGGACTTCATCGAGCGTTACGACAAGAACAAGGACGGCCGGGTGACGCCGGACGAATACGACGGTCCGGAGGAGGGCTTCGCGCGCGTGGACCTGGACGGCGACGGGGCGATTACGGCGCGCGATGCGGGTCGGTAGGCAGGGCGGGTGGGGGGCGGGGGGGGCGCTGTGCGTTGCCCACATCTTTTCGCTGGACACCGGCGCCCCCAAGAAGCCCTCACTTCACCGAAGATGCGGGTACACCGCACTGCCTGGCTGCGCCCACCGTCGTACTCGTACTCGTACTCGAACACCCTGTGCGTTCGAGTACGAGTACGAGTACGGGTACGAGTACGAGATACGATGGAGATGCGAGGTCGAGGCGCCGGTGTCCAGCAACCCCAGTTGTGGGTAACGATCAGGGGGGGCGGGGGTTCGGGCGTGTGCCGAGGGCAGTCCCCCCCGCCTCCCCTGCGTTCCCTGCTCCCCACCTCCCCCCCCCTGCCTCCCGCGAACCAGGTATACCCCTGATCCAGGCCCCCTCCTCGCGGGTCCGATAAAATTAACGCATTTTTATGAATTTTTGTTTGACAATGCCCGGATCATGGGATAGGATTCCCGCGTCGCGTGCGTCTCGCGAGCGCAGGCGACCGCTCCGGCGCGGCGACTCGAAGGAGCGCTGGAGCGATGCCGGCTCGGCCGGGCCGGCTGACGAAAGAACCGGACAAGCCCGGAGGCTCGTTCGCCCTCGCTGGGCAACCGGTAGGCTTTCGTTGGAAAGGAGGTGATCCAGTCTATGGATAGTCACAAACGAAGGTGGCTGCCCACCTAGAGCGGGCAGTAGTGCCCTGAATGGGCAGCCAAGACTTCACGGGGCCCGGCGATGCCATGCGTCGCCGGGCCCTTCGTCATTTCCCGGATCCTCAGACCGGTCCGTCCCGGGCAGACTGACGCTTGGTCCTGGTCTCGCCCTCGACTCCGGTCTTGCCCTGAACCTCGCCTGCGGCCTCCGGCGCGTGGCGCGCGTCGGCGAGCGAGAGTCCGCCCTCCTCCCCGGCCAAGGAGACGGCGCCCGCCTCGACTCCGGCCTCCGCCAGACTGAGCTGGCCCCGATCGGCCGCCACCAGCCGACCCTGGATCGCCTTGACCGCGTCCTGGACCGCGGCGCGCAGCTCGCCGTTGAAGATTGTCGCCGCCCGGCCGCACTCCAGGAGCGCGTGTGGGTCCGTGATCGCCCCGCGGCTTTCGCTCGAGAGCTGCCCGCCCTCCACCTTGCCCTCCGTTGCCAGGAATGCGCTCAGCCGCGCGCGCGTCCCGTGGTCAAGCACCGCGAGGGTCTCCGCCGGCGCGCCCCGCACCAGCACCTGCGCATCGAATTCCCCGCTTCCAACCTGCACATCGTCTCCGGTGAAGACTTTACCAAGCTTGGCGAGCAGGCCCTCCGGGTGGAAGGAGAGGCGGGCGGAGACGCCGCCCAGCCCGATCGAGAAGCGCGTGAAGGTCGTCTTGTGCTTGCCGCCACGCCGCACCATGTCGACCGCTACGGCGAGTCCGTCGATCGCGCCCGCGAGCGCGAAGTCCATGTAGCTGGAACTCTTGACGAGGCTCATGCCAAGGATCGCCGCCGCCTGCTCCCACGCATCCCGCACCGTCCGCCGATGGGCCCTATCCCCAAACAGGGCGGCCACCACGAGGACGATTGCCAACAGGATGCCGAACGCTGCTGGTCCGTCCACTACTTTCCCCTCACGCTGCCCTTCTCTCCCGCTTTCGCGTCCGTCCGCGCCTCCGCCGCCTTGGCCTCCGCCGCTTCCTCCGCCAGCTCCCGCGACGTGCACAACTGGTACCATGACAGCACGTACGCTTCGCGCACCTCCGCCAGGTCCTTGTCGAACTTGTACCCGCGCTGCACCCGCCCGATGTCCCGCAGCACCGCGTCGCAGTTCACGTAGCGCTGCTTCAGTTCCGGGGCCGTCATGCGCGTGATCAGGTAGCGGCAGCCGATCGACAGCGCGTCGTCGTCGAGAAAATCGGGGCCGAACTTGATCTTCGCCGTCGGCCGGCCGGGCTGGAAGAACCCGGCGATCATGCGGTGGAGGGTCACGCCGAGGGCGTAGATCTCGCTGCGCACGTCCACGAACTGCGAGCCGGCCTCGCGCTCGGGGGAGAGGTAGCCCTTGGTGCCGGGGACGACGGCGGAATTGGTCGCATCCGGGTCGAGGGAGATCCAGTTGGTCATGCCGAGGTCGCAGAGCTTGGCGCGGCCGGTCGTCTCGATCATGATGTTGCCCGGCTTGATGTCGCCGTGCAGAAAGGCTTCGCTCTCCAGGTAGCGCACGGCCTCGGTAACTTCCCCGAGGGTGTGCAGCGCCTCCTTCTCGGGGAGCCGGCCGCGGTCCAGGATGACGTCCTGGAGCGACTTGCCCTCGACGTACTCCATGAGCACGTAGTAGCGGCCGTCGGCGCTGCCGCCGCCGAGCCCGCGCAGGACGTTTTCGTGGTCCATGCGCTGGAGGATGTCGGCTTCCTTGCCGAAGAGCTTGACGAATTGCGGGGTGACCGTGGCCGAGCGCGGATCGAGGACCTTGACCGCGACCAGGCGGCCGGTGCCGGTATGGCGGGCCTTGTAGACCGTGGCGAGTCCGCCGCGGCCGAGCTCGGAGAGGATTTCGAATCCGGGGGGCGACCAGCCGAGGGCCGGGATGCGGCCGCTCGGCGTGCGGCTGCCGGGCGGCAACGGCACCAGCGCGGTCGGGGGCTTGCCCGACGGCAGGGGAATCGGCCGGGTCGGCGGCCGCGGCACGGCGCCGCTCGTGGATCGGGAAGATGCCGTAGCCGGTGCCGGCGCCGCGAGCAGCCGTGCCGGGGCGGCCGGGGGATGGGCCGGGGGATGGGCCGGAGGCGCGGGCGGGTGCGGGGCGAGTGCCGCGGGCGTCAGCGCTTCGCCGACCGGCAGGTGGGCGCGGAACCGCCCGAGCGCGCCGAGGTCCCGGAGGTGCCCGATCGCGCCGGTGGAGAGGTTGACCAGGACGACGCGCTCGGGATTGAAGTCGAGCTGCTCGAGCCAGGCGACGAAGAGCAGGAAGGAGGCGCGCTGGGCCGCCGCCAGGGGGCCCATGTCGAGGACCACGCACGGGGCGCCGGCCTCGCGGGCCTTCGCCAGATCGCGCTCGAAAATCTTGGAACGGCCGACCCCTTCGGGCGAAGGGGCCTGGACGACGGGTACGACGGGAGCGGAGGTCTTGGGTCGGGGGCCCAGTTCCACGCGGCAATCTCCTCTCCGGTCCCCCCCTCCCGCGCGCACGCGACCCCGTGGGGGTCGACGCCGGGCGCAAGACATCGCCTCCTTCTAGCATAAGCGACATTCGCTTTGCAACTGCTGATATCGGACTGGTGCATGACCGCACCTGCGCAGTTCGCGTAGGGGCGCGTCGCGACGCGCCCCTACGCCCAGGTCGGGAGAACGAGGGCGCGGCTAGGTGCACGTACGGACATGCACCCGATCGGACAGTGTGCATGTCCGCTTCTGCGCGACCAGAACGAAACCACAGAGACGACGACGGGAACGAGGAGGAGACCGTGCTGGGTGTTCGAGCACGAGTTCGACTTACGAGTACGAGAGAGATCGGCGCGCCACAGCGCCGCCAAGGTGAGGCGCCGGCGTTTGACAGCGGCCCGCGCATCTGGCATAGTGCGCCCGCGCCTCCCAATCGGGATTCGCCGATCTGCATTCCGCAATCTACAATCTTCAATCCCGCAGGACCCCCCGCCCGTGGCCGTCGCCCCCTTCGAGCCGCCGATCGCCCCCGAGATCCTCGCCTTCCACCATGAGGCGGTGGTAGGGGACCTCCACACCCATCCGCTGCTCGCCATGACCTACCTGGGGCGCGACCTGGCCCGCGGCAGCAGCCCGCCCGCCTTATGGAACCCGCTGCAGAACCAGGTGGACCTGCCGCGCGCCCGCGCCGGCGGCATGGACGTGCTGACCTTCACCACCTACGTTCCGGCAAATCCCCTACGCCCCGGCACGCGCGACCGCGCCACCTTCCGCATGATGGAGGTCTTCGACCGGTTCGTCGCCGCCAATCCCGACCGCGTCGCCCACTGCCGCTCCCTCCCCGACATCGACCGCGCGCTCGCCGCCGGCCGCCTCGCCGCGATCCTCGCCGTCGAGGGCGGCCACGCGCTGGAGGGCCGGCTCGAACACCTCGCCGCCTTCCGCGCCCGCGGCGTCTGGTACCTCACGCTCACGCATTTCGTCGGCAACGGCATCGCCGGCGCCTCCATGGATCGCCCGAGCCGCCGCGGCGAGGGGCTCACCCCCTTCGGCCGCGCCGTGCTCAAAGAGCTCGATCGCCTCGGCATCCTCGCCGACGTCGCCCACTGCAGCGAACGCGCCTTCGCCGAAGTCCTCGAGGCCGCGGCGCTCCCGCCGATCTGCTCCCACACCGGCGCGCGCGCGCTGCGCGCCATGGAGCGCAACCTGTCCGACGCCCAGATCCGCGCCTTGGCCCGCCGCGGCGGCCTGATCGGCGTCATGCTGACTCCGCCCTACCTGGCCGACGGGGCCTCCTGGCGCGACGGCAGCGCGCTCTTCGCGCGCGTCGTCGAGCACATGCTCGAAGTCGCCGGCGAGGACCACGTCGCCATCGGCTCGGACATGGACGGCATGGTCCTGCCGCTGCGCGATTGCCGCGACGTGAGCCGGCTGCCGCGCCTGACCGAGGCCCTGCTTGCGCGCGGCATTCCGCGCGACGCGGTCCGCAAGGTGCTCGGCGGCAACCTCCTGCGGATGCTCCGGCAAATCCCCGGGTGGGCCTCCGCCTGAGCCGCAACCGCTTCGGCATACGGTAAATACTTCATACTGACATTGGAGGCGATCATGGGCCGCGTACTGGTCCTCTTGGCGGCGCCCTCCGCGCACGAAGTGGCGCGGCGCGCCGAAGGGCTGCTGGGGAAGGCGCAATACTACCTCGAGACCTATTGGTACATCGCGATCCCCGGCGGCTTCGTGGGGGTATTCCTCGCGATCTACCTGATCGCCCGCGCCAAGATGAAGTAGGCGAAGGAGGCCGCTGGTGAATCCGCCCCGCTTGCCCCCGCTGCGCCCCCATGCCTGGCTGATCGGGCTCATTGCCCTCCTTCTGGCCTGCGTACTCTGCCTGCTCGGCGATCGCGCATTGGTCGCGGTGGTGGCCGTGCCGCCGGGCAGCTTCGCCTATCGTCTGATCGAGCTCCTGAGCTCGCGCGTGCTCGGCGGTCTGGCCTTCGCGGCGGCCTTCGGGCTGCTGTGGCGTCTGGGGCGGCGTCCGGAGGCGTGGACGCTCAGCGCGGCGACCGCGGCGACGCTCGGCGCCTCGTTCGCGCTCAAGCTGGTGGTCAATCGCGCGCGCCCGGCCGCCGCGGCGCTCGTCGGCAAGGAGGACGCGAGCTTTCCCTCCAATCACGCGGCCGGCGCGGTCGCGATCGCGCTCGTCGCGTCTCAGGTATGGCCCCGGTACCGTCCCTCCTTCCTGGCGGCCGCGACGCTCTACGCGGCGACGCGCGTGCTGCTCGGCGTCCACTACGCGAGCGACGTGCTCGGCGGCGCCGCCGTCGCCACCGCCGCGGTCTTCGCGGTCCTCCTCGCGGTCCAGGCGCGCGCCCGGCCGCAGCCGGCGCCCCCGCCCCCGGCGAATCCACCTGGGCATGCAGAATGACGACGGAACCACAGAGGCACAGAGGCACAGAGACGACGGGGCCGAGGAGGAGGCCGGTCCGCGCCTCAAGGGACCAGGGCCGCCGCCCCGCTGGTCGCGGAACGGCCTCCTCCTTGTTCCCGTCGTCGTCTCTGTGCTACTAATGACTGAAAGCGAGATTTTTCGGCAAGCTTTTCGGCAGTTGCCTTGGCGGGATAACGCTACTGCGTCGGCACCGTAATCGCCCAATCACACAATCGCCAAATCGCCCAAGCGAAGCACCTCCAGACTTGCGCTTGGGTTTCGGGCATCGCCCGACCTGAGTCTCTGTGCCTCTGTGGTTTCGTTGCACGGTTCGGATCGTGCACCTGACTCCCGCCTTCCCCCAACTCGTGGCAAACCGGCGCCGCCCCTGCTAGACTGCTCGCGCCATTACCGGACCGCTCCCGCCGGCCCGCGCTCTCGCCCCGCCCGCGGCCTGCAAGCGCTGCG
>JACRIP010000688.1 GCA_016220045.1 Planctomycetota bacterium | reverse complement strand
GGGGGGGGGTGGGGCGGGGCGAAGACGACGAAACCACAGAGACACAGAGGCACAGAGACGACGGAAACACGAGACGGATAGCGCCCTGAGGCCGGGCCGCCGCCGCGGCCCGGCCTCAGGGCGCTATCCTTCTCGTCGTCGTCTCTGTGTCTCTGTGCCTCTGTGGTTTCGTCGTCTCTCCCGCGTCCTTTCACCTCTCCCGCATCCTCTCACCTCTTCGCCAGCTCTCGGCCTCCGCCGGCACCCGCCCACCCCTGCGCCGGCTACTTCACCTTCTTGAGCTTCTGCATGAGGCGGCGGAAGCGCGGGTCCTTGCGGGCATTCGCGAGGTCCGGGTCCTTCTCGAGGAAGCGGACATCCTCGTAGCCGAGGTCGATGGCGCGTTCGATTTCGGAGATCGCGTCTTCGACCTGGCCGAGGTTGGAGAGGCTGCAGGCGAGGTTGTAATGGCAGATCGGGTCGGCCGGCATGAGGGCGACCAGGGAGCGGTCGATGGAGAGCGCCTTGTCGTGCGCGCCGATGCGCGTGAAGGCGTGCCCTACCATCGCCAGCGCCATGACGTGCCGCGGGTTGCTGCGCAGGAGCGCCTGGCCCACGCCCAGCTCGAACTGGTGGTGCAGTTCTTCGCGGTCCTTCTCGTCGATATCGATCGTCGGCTTGGCCCACTTGAGCGCGCGGGTCGCCGCCTTGGAAAGCTCTACCATGTCCTACACCTCGCACTGTGCCTCGATGCGTCCACCTGCCCGGGACGATGCGCGCCACTATAGCCCTGCCCCGCGCGGCTGTCAATGCGTCGGCCACCCGGATTATTTCTGAGTAGGGTCTCCGCCCGATAACGGCCGCGGGTCTCCCGCACCCGCCGAAGCCCCCCGCCCGCGCTGGTCCTTGACAGGGACCGCGCCCCTGGATACCCTCTCGCCCTCCCCCCCGGACCCGCCGCACGAGGAGCGACATGAACAAGGCTGCCAAGGACCTGGCGATCGCCCGGTCCGTGACGATGCGACCGATCGCCGACGTGGCCCGCGACCTGGGCCTCGACGAAGCCGACCTCACCCCGTACGGCCGCCACATGGCGAAGGTCTCGCTCGCCGCGTTGCCCCGCCTCGAGGGCCGCCCGCTGGGCAAATACGTCGTCGTCACCGCCATCAACCCCACGCCGCTGGGTGAGGGGAAGACCGTAACGACGATCGGCCTCGGCCTCGGCCTCAACCAGCTCGGCAAGCGCGCCACCGTCTGCCTGCGCCAGCCCTCCCTCGGCCCCGTCTTCGGCATCAAGGGCGGCGCCGCCGGCGGCGGCCGCTCCCAGGTCGTCCCCATGGAGGAGTTCAACCTCCACTTCACCGGCGACGTCCACGCCGTCGGGACGGCACACAACCTCCTCGCCGCCTTCATCGACAACCACCTCCACCACGGCAACGCCCTCGACCTCGTCCCGCACAGCATCTCCTGGCCGCGCGTCGTGGACATCAGCGACCGCGCCCTGCGCGCCATCGTCACCGGCCTGCGGCACGAATGCTGGCCGCGCGAGACCCGCTTCGACGTCACCGTCGCCTCCGAGGTCATGGCGATCCTCGCCCTCACCCGGGATATCCCCGATCTGCGCCGCCGCCTCGCCCGCATCCTCGTCGGCCTCAAGAAGGGGGGCGGCGCCGTCACCGCCGGCGACCTCGGCTGCTCCGGCGCCATGGCCGTCCTCCTCAAGGACGCCATCCACCCCAACCTCATCCAGACCCTCGAGGGCGGACCCTGCTTCGTCCACGCCGGACCCTTCGCCAACATCGCCCACGGCAACAGCTCCATCCTCGCCGACCGCATCGCTCTCCGGTGTTCCGAGTACGTCGTCACCGAAAGCGGGTTCGGCGCGGACATGGGCTTCGAGAAATTCTGCGACATCAAGTGCCGCGCCAGCGGGCTCGCGCCCGACGCCGCCGTCGTCGTCTGCTCGGTGCGCGCCCTCAAGATGCACGCCGGCGGCTTCAAGATCACCCCCGGCCGCCCGCTCGATGCGCGCCTGACCTCCGAAAACCTGCCCGCACTCGAAGCCGGCATTCCCAACCTGCTCAAGCACCTGGAGAATATCCGCGAGTTCGGCGTGCCGGCGGTCGTGGCGGTGAATCGCTTCCCGACCGATACCGACCGCGAGCTCGAGTTCGTGCGCGCGGCGGCGCGCGCCGCCGGGGTCGAGGACGCGGTGGTGAGCGAGGTCTTCGAGCACGGCGGCGCCGGCGGGCGGGCGCTGGCCGAGGCGGTGACCCGGGCGGCGGCGCGGCCGTCCGCGTTCAAGTTCCTCTACCCCCTGGAGGCGCCGACGGTCGAGAAGATCCGCACGATCGCGACGCGCATCTACGGCGCGAAAGATATCGAGCTGTCACCTGAGGCGAAGAAGCAGCTCAAGCTCTACGAGGGCCTCGGGCTGGGCGGCGGGCCGGTGTGCATGGCGAAAACGCATCTCTCGCTTTCGCACGATCCGGCGCTCAAGGGCCGGCCGCGGGACTTCGTGGTGCCGGTGCGCGAGGTGCGGGCCTACGCGGGGGCGGGGTTCCTGACGCCGGTGCTGGGCGAGATCGGGATGATGCCCGGCCTGCCCTCGGCGCCCAACGCGCTCGGCATGGACCTCGACGACGCGGGCCAGGTGGTCGGGCTGGCGTAGGGTCGAGGGACGCTCACCACGAGGCGGATCGTATCCGTCGCAGTTTCGGCCGCCGTCATCACCGTACTCGTTCTCGTCCCCG